>JAIENF010000120.1 GCA_019751575.1 Burkholderiales bacterium | reverse complement strand
GATGTCCGGGTAGGTCTTGCGCTCGCCGTAGAAGTCGTACTCGCCGCCCGGGTTCTCCAGCAGGTCGGTGTGGCGCGCGACGGGGATCGAATGGCGCCCGATCGGGTTGCGGCCGAGCGGCAGTTCGGGCGAGGCCGAGCCCGCGTCGCGCGGTATGCCCACGCCCTGGATCGACCCGTGGCCGAACGCGAAGCCGCCGCCGGGCAGTCCGACCTGGCCGAGCATCGAGGCCAGCGTGATCGCCATCCAGTAAGGCTGCTCGCCGCGATGGGCCCGCTGCAGCGACCAGGCGAGGGTGAGCATCGAGCGCACCCCTTCCAGGCGATGCGCGAGCGCGCGGATCTCGTGCGCCGGCACGCCGCAGATGGCTTCGGCCCATTCGGGCGACTTGGCGAGGCCGTCGCTGCGGCCGGTGAGGTAGGCCTCGAATCGGTCGTAGCCGGTGCAGCAGCGCGCGAGGAAAGCTCGATCATGCGTGCCGCGCGCCACCAGCTCGTGCGCCAGGCCCATCATCAGCGCCGTGTCGGTGTTGGGACGGATCGGAATCCAGCGCGCGCCGAGGAACTCGGGTGCGTCGCTGCGCGTCGGGCTGACCACCACGAACTCGATGCCGGCCGCCTTGCCCTTGCGCAACCAGGTTTCGAGCGTGTGCTCGCCCGAGCCACCCGAGGCGACCTGGGCGTTCTTCAGCGCCAGCCCGCCGAAGGCGACCATCACCTTCGTGTGGCCGATGATCGAGTTCCAGTCGGTGACCCGCCCGGTCACCGGCGTGAAGGTTCCGATCACATGGGGCAGGAAGAACTGCGCGCACCCCCAGGAATAGTTGCCGAGCTGGTCGACCGAACCGCCACCGGAATAGAGGAAGCGGCGCACCTGTGACCGTGCATGGTGGAAGCGGCCGGCCGAGGACCAGCCGTAGCTGCCGCCGAACACGGCCTGGTGTCCGTGCTCGCCGCGGACCCGGGCGAGTTCGCCGGCGACCAGTCCGAGGGCGGTGTCCCAGTCGACCTCCACGTAACGCTCGTGGCCGCTGCGGGTGCGGTCGCGCCGCGACAGCCAGCCCTCGCGCACCGACGGCCGCTGCACGCGACGGTCCGAATAGACGAGTTCAGGCAGGGCCTCGAGCATCGGGGAGGGATGCGCGTCGCGGAAGAACGGTTCGGCCCGGACGAAGCGTCCGTCCTCGACGACCGCGGTATAGGCGCCCCAGTGGGCGAGCTGCTGGAAACGTGTCTGGGCCATGCGATCGATCCCCCTGGCCGGCGGATGCCGGGACGGGCATCGCGCATGCCGGGCGAGGATACAATCTTCTGCCCTCTGCAAGGCGCTCGTGACCCCCCATGCTCCGCCACCTGCGTGAAGACATCTCGGTCATCTTCGAGCGCGACCCCGCTGCCCGCACGACCTGGGAGGTGCTGACCTGCTACCCGGGCCTGCATGCGGTCATGCTGCACCGGTTCGCGCATCGCCTCTGGCGTGCGCGGCTGCGCTGGCTGGCCCGCTTCGTCGCCTATCTGTCGCGCGCGGCGACCGGGATCGAGATCCATCCGGCCGCAAGCATCGGGCGCCGGTTCTTCATCGACCACGGCATGGGCGTGGTGATCGGCGAAACCGCGATCATCGGAGACGGCTGCACGCTCTACCATGGCGTGACGCTGGGCGGTACCTCCTGGCAGGGCGGCAAGCGGCACCCGACGCTGGGGGACGGCGTGATCGTCGGTGCCGGGGCGAAGATCCTTGGTCCGATCCTCATCGGCCACGGCGCGAAGATCGGATCGAATGCGGTCGTGGTGCACGACGTTCCGCCGATGGCCACCGCGGTGGGCATCCCGGCGCGCGTGGTCGCCCCGGACAGCGACGGCCCCGGCAAGGGTTTCGCCGCCTATGCGCTCACGCGCGACCTCGACGACCCGCTGGTGCAGGCCATCGCCGACCTGGAGGCGCGGGCGGGGCTGCAGGAGGCGCGCCTGGCGGAGCTGTCCGATCGCCTCGCCGCGCAGGGCGACGCGCTGCGCCAGGCCGCCGGCACGGGGCGCTGAGCGCCTGCCGGGCGGGAACGGCCGGGTCAGCTTTCCGGCCGGATGCCGTGCTCGCGGATGATGCGGCTGAACGTCTCGATCTCCAGCCGGACCGACGCGGCGTACTGTTCCGGCGTATCGGTGAGCGGCTCGAAGCCGCCTGCGATCAGGCGTTTCCGGAGGTCGGGCGCGGCGAGTGCCTGGCCGATGGACGCATTGATGCGCGCCACGAGTTCGCGAGGCATGGCCGCCGGGCCGACCAGGCCATAGCGACCCTCGACCGACGGGATCTTCACGCCCGATTCGATCAGCGTCGGCAGTTCGGGCGCAGCTGCTGCGCGTTGCGCACCGGCCGCGGCGATCAGCCGCAGGCGGCCGCTGCGCACGAAGGACTCGACCGCCGGCAGCGCCACCAGCGCCACATCGATCTCGCCGGTGATCAGCGCATGGAGGTAGGGGCCTGCGCCCTTGTAGGGTACGTGCACGATCCGCGTGCCGGTCGCCCCGAGCAGCATCTCGGTCGCGATGTGCGAGATGGTTCCCGTGCCTGCGGTGCCGTACGAGAGGAAGCCGGGCTTCGCGCGCGCGAGCCGGAGCAGGTCGGCGACCGTCTTCACCGGCACCCCCGGGTTCACCGCGACCACGTATGCGGTCAGTGCGGTGCTGCCGATCAGCGTGAGGTCCTTCAGCGGGTTGTAGGCCACCTTCGGATGGAGAAGCGGGCCGATCACCAGGCTCGACTGGTTGCCAGCCCCCAGGGTGTATCCGTCCGGGGCGGCGCGTGCGACCAGTTCCATCCCGAGCGTCGCGCCGGCGCCGGGGCGGTTCTCCACCACCACCGGCTGGCTC
>JAIENF010000727.1 GCA_019751575.1 Burkholderiales bacterium | reverse complement strand
TGAGCGAGAAGCCGAACACCAGGAAGGCGATCGCCGCGCCGGGCAGCACCGCATGCGACATCGCATCGCCGACCAGGCTCATCCGGCGCAGGATAAGGAAGACACCGATCGGCCCGCAGCCGATCGCCAGCCCGAAACACGCGACCAGCGCACGGCGCATGAAGCCGTACTCGATGAACGGCAGCAGCAGGAGCTCGTAGGGACCGGGCATGGGATCAGGGCCGTCCGGGATGGACTTCACACAGCGGCGCGCCCTCGTCCCAGGCTTCGGACATCTGGCGCGCGCGCATCAGGTTTTCCGCGGTGAGCGTTTCGGCCGTGGCACCCCAGCCGATCCGCTCGCGCGAGATCAGCAGCGTCTCGGGAAAGTTCCGGCGCACCTGGTCGAGGTCGTGCAGCACCGCGATGATCGTGCGGCGCTCGGCGCTCCAGCGGCGGACCAGGTCGAGCAGGTCGTCGGTGGTGCGGGTGTCGATCGCGTTGAACGGCTCGTCGAGCAGGATCACCGGGGCATCCTGAACCATCACCCGCGCGAACAGCACGCGCTGGAACTGCCCGACGGAAAGCGTGCCGATCGGCCGCGACTCGAACCCCCGCAGGCCGACGGCCGCCAGCGCATCGCGCGCGGTGGCGCGCTGGGCGGCGTCGATCGCACCGAATGCCCCGCACCGCCGCCAGAAACCCATCGCTACCGTGTCGAGCACCGGGATCGGGAACTGCCGGTCGATCTCGGCCTGCTGCGGCAGGTACGCGATGTCGTGCGGCAGCGCTCCGGTGAGGTCGACCGTGCCCTCGGAGGGACGCAACAGACCGACGATCGCCTTCAGCAGGCTGCTCTTGCCGGCGCCGTTGGGCCCGACGATCGCGGTCATCGAGCCTGCCTCGAACGCACCGCACAGGTGGTGCACGGCCGGATGCCGGTCGTAGGCCACCGTGAGGTTTTCGATGCGGATGGAAGCGTTCAAGGCGCGCATGGGCTCAGTCGAGCGCCCACCAGACGAGCAGCCAGAGGACCGCCACCAGGCCGGATGCCGCCAGCAGCCGATCGCGGCTGCCCGCCAGGAACAGCGAGGCGGGGCCGGACGCGGGTACGGCGGATGGCGGTGGCAGGGTCACGGCGGCAGGCATCACCGAAAGCGGGGCGTTGGACGGACGAGGCGGCTGGCCATGCCCGTGCGGCTCGGCAGGGCCGCGAGGGGGCACATGGGGATGTGCGTGCGCGTCAGGATCGGAAGGGGACTGCATCGTTCGCTCCGTTGGCCGCCGCAGGGAGGCGGGATGAAACCACGTTGCGCCTGCCAGCGCAATTCAGTTGCGCCTTGCAGCAGGCGCGGACGGATCGGTGACGAATCCGATGCGCGTGATCCCGGCAAGCCTCGCCTGCCCCATCACCTCGGCCAGCACCTGGTAGCGCGTCTCGCGATCGGCGCGCAGGTGGAGCTCCGGCTGAGGCTTTTTCGCCGCGGCCTCGGCCAGCCGGGCGGCCAGCGCCTGCGCTGCGACAGCCTCGCCTTCCCAGAACATCGCACCGCGGGCATCGATCGCCAGCGTGATCGTCTGCGGCTTCTCCGGACTCGCCTGGCTGCGTGCCTGCGGCAGGTCGATCCGTATGGAATGGGTCAGCAGCGGCGCGGTGATGATGAAGATGATCAGCAGCACCAGCATCACGTCGACGAACGGCGTGGTGTTGATCTCCGCCATCGGCTGCGCCTCGGACGACCCCTGGAACCCGCCGAAGGCCATCATGCCCCCCCGCGACGCAGGTTGCGCGGCCGGCACCACGACCGGGGCCGCCGGGCGGGGACCCGGGCCGACGGCCAGGGCGGCATGCAGGTCATGCGCGAAACCGTCGAGCTGGGCCAGCAGCAGCCGGTTCGCGCGCACGAACATGTTGTATCCGAGCACCGCAGGGATGGCCACGGCGAGTCCTGCGGCGGTCATGATCAGCGCCTCGCCCACCGGGCCGGCGACCTTGTCGAGCGTGCCCTGGCCGGACAGGCTGATCGCCACCAGCGCATGGTAGATGCCCCATACCGTGCCGAACAGACCGACGAACGGCGCGGTGCTGCCAACCGACGCGAGCAGCGTCTGGCCCGCTTCCAGCCGGGCGGTGGTCGCCACCATCGACTGGCGAAGCGCGCGCGTGATGAAGTCGGACAGGTCGCAGGCGGCGCCGAGCGTGCGCGTGCTCGCCGCGTGCGCCCGCGAGGCCTCGACACCGGCCAGCGCCAGGGACGCGAACGGGTCGCCTGCGCGATCGCGCGCATCGCGTTCGGCGGCCGCGAGGTCTGCCGCGCCCCAGAACGCATCGGGCGTCTGGCGGGCGGCCCGGCGCAGTGCGAACTGCTCGACCGCCTTGGCCGCGATGAAGTACCAGCTCGCGACGGACATCGCCACGAGCACCAGGATCACCGCAAGGCCGACCGCATCGGCCTGCGCCAGCATCGCCGATATTCCGTAGGGATTGCTGCCTGCCGCTGCATTCGAGGTTTCATTCATGGCATCTACTCGTCGAGTCTGAACACGAGGGGAACGGTGACCGAAGCCGCGACCGGCTTGTCACCCTGGCGCGCTGGCACGAACCGCCAGCGCTTGACGGTCTCGAGGGCCGCCTGGTCGAGCCGCGGGGAGCCGCTGGTGGCGGCGATCTCGACGCGTTCCGGCAACCCGGCCGCGCTGACGCTGACCGCCAGCAACACCCGTCCGGTTTCGCGCAACCTCGCCGCCGCGGGCGGATAGCGGGGCGTCGGATTGTGCAGGTAATCGGCATCGAAGGACGGCGGCACGACGGCGGCTGGGCGCGCCGCCGGGGCTGCCGCCACCGGCGCAGGCGCAGGTGCGGACGGCGCGGACGGACG
>JAIENF010000404.1 GCA_019751575.1 Burkholderiales bacterium | reverse complement strand
GCGCGAACGCGGGCCATCCGATCGGCGCAGTGCCGGGATGCGTGAGGGTCGCGGCGACCGGGCCGAGCACCGCGAAGTCGCAATCCAGCGCCTCCGCCCGAGCAAGCTCGGCTGCGTCATGGCACGACGCGCCGACCAGCGGCAGTGCCGGACGCGCGTCGAGCGTGGCCAGTTGTGCTGCACGCAGGTGCACGCCGTCGGCGCCAAGTGACCGCGCCAGTTCGATATCGCCGTTGATCACCACGCGCGCACCGGCCGCGCGCGCACGTAAGATCACCTCGCGGGCGAACCCGGCAAGCGTGTCGCGCCCCATGCCCGGCTCGCGCACCTGGACCAGGCGCAGGCCGCTGGCCAGCGCTGCATCGAGCGCCGCCAGTTGCGCCTCGACCCCGATGTCGATCGCCTGGGTCAGCGCGTACTGGAACGGCAAGCGCAGCGCGGCCAGGATCGGCCCGTTCGCCGGAAGCATCGGCGCGACCGCAGGCGCATCGGCCGACTCCCAGCTGAACGCCTGCCCTTCGTTGCCATGGACTTCACCGCGCCACTTCGGGATGCGCAGGAACCTGAGTTCCACCGTCGCGTGCGGGTAGACGAAGCGGCGGCGCAGCCAGGGATGCGCGACCTCCACCTCGATCGACAGTTCCTCTCGCAGCTCGCGCGCGATCGCCGCGAACGAAGACTCCCCGGCCTCGACCTTGCCACCGGGGAACTCCCAGTAGCCCGCGTAGACCTTGCCCTCCGGCCGCTGGGTGATCAGTACCCTGCCATCGCCGCGTTCGAGGATGCCGGCCACCACCTGCAGCACCGGGGCCGCGGCCGGAGCATCCTGCAGCACGTCCATGTTCAGCCGCGCGGCCGCTTCTGCTGCCTGCCGAGCTGCTGGCGTCCCGCCCAGTCGCGGGCGAAATGCCAGGCGATGCGGCCGCTGCGCGAGCTGCGGCCGAGCGCCCATTGCAGCGCCGCTTCGCGCACCTGGGGCGAACCGATGTCCGTCACGCCGAAATGCGCCAGCCAGTGGTCGACGATCGCCAGGTATTCGTCCTGGGTGAACGGCCAGAACGACACCCACAGGCCGAAGCGCTCGGACAGCGAGATCTTTTCCTCGGACGTCTCGCCCGGGTGGATCTCCTCCCCGACATGCCGGTACTCGAGGTTCTCGTTCATGTACTCGGGCATCAGGTGCCGGCGGTTCGAGGTCGCATAGACCAGCACGTTCTCGGATGCCGCGGAGATGGACCCGTCGAGCACGGTCTTGAGCGCCTTGTAGCCGGGCTCGTCGGCCTCGAACGAGAGGTCGTCGCAGTAGAGGATGAACCGCTCGGGCCGTGCGCTGATCGCGTCGACGATCTCGGGCAGGTCGAGCAGGTCCTGCTTGTCGACCTCGATCAGGCGCAGCTTCTTCGGCGCGTACTTGTTCAGCACCGCCTTCACCAGCGACGACTTGCCGGTACCGCGCGCGCCGGTCAGCAGCACGTTGTTCGCGGGCGCACCCTGCACGAACTGGCGCGTGTTCTGGTCGACCAGCTTCTTCTGCGTGTCGACGCCCTGCAGGTCGGCGAGGTCGATGCGGTGGCGGTGCGTGACCGGCAGGAGCTGGCCCTGTCCGTTGCGCCGGCGCCAGCGGAACGCGACCGCGCCGTTCCAGTCGATGGCCGGCGCTGGAGCCGGGGCCAGGTGGGCCAGCCCCTCGACCAGCCGCTCGGCGGCATCGGCCAGGCGCGTCAGCGCCGCCGCCGGCAGTTCCAGGCCCGCCGCGGCGGGCGCGGCCTTTTCAGGTGCGGTATTCCGCGTTGATCTTGACGTAGTCATAGGAGAAGTCGCAGGTCCAGACCGTGGTGGCCGCGCTGCCGCGGCCGAGGTCGATGTCGATGGTGATCTCGGCGGGCTTCATCACCCGCGCGCCGTCTTCCTCGCGATAGCTGGCCGCACGGCCACCATCCACGATGACCTTCACGTCGCCCAGGCTCACCTGGACACGCGAGGTATCGAGCCCGGCGACGCCGGCGTTGCCGATCGCCATCAGCAGCCGGCCCAGGTTGGGGTCCGAGGCGAACAGCGCGGTCTTGACCAGCGGCGAATTGGCCACGCCGCGCGCGACGCGCAGCGCCTCGGCTTCATCGGCGCCGCCATGCACGTCGACCGTGATGAACTTGGTCGCGCCCTCGCCGTCGCGCGCAATGGCCTGCGCGAGGCGCGCAGCCACGTCGACCAGCGCCGCTTCGAGCACCGGCAGCCGGGGATCGGCGTCGCTGTCGACCACGGCCCCGGCGGCCTGGCCGGTCGCCATCAGCACGAACGAATCGTTGGTCGAGGTGTCGCCATCCACGGTGACGCGGTTGAACGAGCGATCGGCCACGCGCTTCACCAGTGCCTTCAGCACCGGGCCTGCGATCGCCGCATCGGTGGCGAGGTAGGCCAGCATGGTCGCCATGTTCGGCTGCAGCATGCCGACGCCCTTGGCGATGCCGGTCACGGTCACCTGCACGCCGTCCAGCACCACCTTCGTCGACGCACCCTTCGGCACCGTGTCGGTGGTCATGATCGCGGACGCTGCCTGCGCCCAGTTGTCCGCGCCGAGGCTCGCGACGCAGGCCGGCAGGCCCGCCTGCATCTTCGCCATCGGCAGCGGCTCGAGGATCACGCCGGTGGAGAACGGCAGCACCTCGGACGGCCTGCAGCCGATGGCGGCGGCGACCCAGTCGCAGGACTGGCGTGCGTCGGCGAGCCCGCGTGCGCCGGTGCCGCAGTTGGCGTTGCCGGCGTTGACGACCAGCGCCCGCACTTCCCCGCCCAGGGAGAGGTGCTCGCGGCAGACCTGCACCGGCGCCGCGGCGAAGCTGTTCTGGGTGAACACTC
>JAIENF010000147.1 GCA_019751575.1 Burkholderiales bacterium | reverse complement strand
GAACGGCGCGCCCGGGACTTGACGCTCGCCCGGCTCACCGCCGCCGGACAGGCCCTGCCGGACGGCCTGTCGGGCCGGGCCTGGCTGGAACACGTCGACTATGCCGGCTGGCAGGCGGGAGACTGCGCCCTGACCCTGGCCGATGGCACCGCACTCGCCTGCCAGCCGCTGCTCGGATCAGCCCCGACGCCGGCGGACGGGCTGGTGGCCGAGGTGGTCGACCTGGGACGTGGCGTGGAGGCGGATTTCCGGCGCGAAGCGGCGCGACTGCCCGGACGGCTGGCACTGGTGCGCCACGAATACCCGTTCTCGCCGGACCATGTCCATCGGCGGCGCAAGTACGACTGGGCCCGGGCCGCCGGTGCGGCAGGGTTCGTGATCGCGCACGTCGATCCGCAGGCGAGCCCGACCTCGGGGTCCTCCGGCCGCAACGGCGGCGAAGGCATCCCGGCAGTGGCGACCGACCATGCAGGCGCCCTGCGCCTGGCCGGCTCGCCCGGCGAGAAGGTGCGGCTGCTGGTATGCGGCACCGACCAGCGCGCCGATGCCGCGACGCCGATGCTCGACCTGCCCGGGCCGGACCCGGACGATCCGCACCGCGTCGTGCTTTCGGCCCATCTCGACGGCCATCCCCTCGGCGAAAGCGCGATGGACAATGCCAGCGGCCTCGCCGTCGTGCTGGCACTGGCGCGGGCGGTGGCGCCGCAGATGCACGCCGCATCCCGGGGGCTGCGCGTCTGCCTGTTCACCGCGGAGGAATGGGCACTGGCCGGATCACGCGAATGGCTGGCAGCCATGTCCCCCGACCAGCGCCGCCGGTTCGTGATCGACCTCAACCTCGACACGGTCGGTGCCGACCCCAGGCTGACCGCGCTGACCAGCGGGTTCGCAGGCCTGGAGCCTTTCGTCGCCGCAGGCGCACGCGCAACCGGACGGACGGTCGCGGTGCATCGGCCGCTGATGGGCAACTCCGACCATGCGAACTTCGCCGCACACGGCATCCCGGCGCTGCGCCTGGTCGCGGGCTTCGACGACCCGGCCAGCAACGTGCGCCACATACTGACCGCGCAGGACACCCGCGACAAGGTGTCGCCGGACGCCCTCGCCGATGCCGCCCGCGTCGCGGGTGCCCTGCTCTGGCAGGCGCTCTGCGCGACGGACGAAGACGTGGCAAGCTGGCAGTGAACTCCATGCCGGTGCGCTGCGCCGGCCAGACGAACATTCTTCCAGGAGATGGACATGGCGGGAGGCCCGCTCGAAGGCGTGCGCATCATCGATCTCACCTCGGTCGTGGTCGGGCCGCTCTGCACGCGCACGCTCGCCGACTACGGCGCGGACGTCATCAAGGTCGAGAGCCCGTCGGGCGATCTCGGCCGCAACATCGGTGGCCGCGGACGCACCGACAACATGGGGCCGAAGTTCCTGCACCTGAACCGCAACAAGCGCAGCGTCGTGCTCGACCTGAAGAAGCCGGCCGGCCGGGAGGCGCTGCTCAAGCTGGTCGCCACCGCCGACGTGCTGCTGTGGAACGTGCGGCCCGATTCGATGGCGCGGATGAAGCTGTCGTACGAAGACGTGCGCAAGGTGAATCCGAAGATCATCTACTGCGGCATGTTCGGGTTCGGCCAGGACGGACGCTACCGCGCCAAGCCGGCATACGACACGATCATCCAGGGCTCCAGCGGCCTGTCGGCCCTGCTGCACCGATCGATCGGCGATCCGCGCTACGTGCCGATCGTGATGTGCGACCGCACCGTCGGCCTGATCGCCGTCCAGATGATCGTGATGGCCCTGTTCGCGCGCACCCGCACCGGCGAGGGCCAGTCGATCGAGATCCCGATGTTCGAGAACATGGCCTCGTTCGTGCTGGACGAACACATGTACCAGGCGACCTTCGACCCGCCGATCGAGGGCGCCCCGACCGACCATGGCGGCACCGGAGATCCCCGGCTGCTCGATCCCGACGGACGCCCGCTGCCGACCAAGGATGGCTGGGTATGCGTCTCGGCGAATACCGACGCCCAGGCGTTCGGCTTCTTCCGGGCCGTCGGACGGCCGGAACTGATCACCGACCCGCGCTTCTCGTCCGTCGCGGCGCGGCACAGGAACGTGAAGGCGTACTTCGCGATCCGGATCGAGGCATTGAAGGGCCGCACCACCGCCGAGTGGCTGGATATCCTGGACGCGGCCGACGTGCCGGCGATGCCCTACCACACGCTGGAGACGCTGCTAGAGGATCCGCACCTGGCCGAAGCCGGCTTCTTCGAGTGGAAAGACCATCCCACCGAGGGCCGCATCCGCAACATGCGGGTGGCGAACAAGCTCAGCGGCGGCGTGCGCCGCGATTACCTGCCGGCACCGAAACTCGGCGCCGACAGCCGGGAACTGCTGGCTGAGGCGGGCTATGACGCAGAGACCATCGACCGGATGATCGCCGAGGGCGTCACGTTCGCACGCTGAACGGTTGCCACCTGCGCCCCGGACAGACGCAAGTCAGGGGCGCAGGCGGCAAGGCGGCGCGTCAGTCAGGCTTCACGCCCGCCGCCCTGACCAGCTTCGACCACTTCGCGATCTCCGACTTGATGTAAGCGGCGAACGCCTCCGGCGTGCTCGGCGTCGGCTCGAGCCCCTGCGTGAAGTAGATCTCGCGCAGGGACTGGGAATTGAGGATCCTGACCGTCTCTGCATTCAGACGGTCGATGATCGCCTTCGGCGTCTTCGCCGGTGCCAGCAGGCCGTACCAGTTGTTTGCCTCGTAGCCGGGCAGCGCGGCTTCGGCGATCGTCGGCAGGTCGGGCAGCATCCCGGCACGGGTGGCCGTGGTGACCGCAAGCCCGCGGATCTTGCCCGCCTT
>JAIENF010000344.1 GCA_019751575.1 Burkholderiales bacterium | reverse complement strand
AAGATCGCGCAGATGGCCGCGCATGGGGCCGACGTCGTCGCGGTCCCGGGCACGCGGCAGGATTTCGCGGACGCGGCGCTGCGCGAGGCCTCGACGATGTTCTACGCGAGCCACAACCGCCAGCCATACTTCCTCGAAGGCACCAAGACGCTGGCCTATGAGTTGTGGGAGCAGCTGGGGTTCCGGTTGCCCGACAACGTGATCGTGCCGCTGGGGTACGGCGCAAACGTGCTCGGTTGCGAGCGAGGCTTCGCGGAGCTGATGCGCGCCGGGGAGACCGATCGCATGCCGCGCATCTTCGGCGTGCAGGCGGCCAACGTGTCGCCACTGGCGCAGGCGTTCGACGAGGGACTGGACGAATACAAGCAGGTCGTGCCGAAGCCGACGCTGGCCGAGGGGATCGCGTCCCAGCGGCCGACCCGCGGCCGCGCAATCCTGCAGGCCGTGCGCGCCACCCACGGCCGGATCCTCTCGGTCGGTGAAGACGAGATCGTCGAGGCGCTGCGTGCGCTGGCCGGCATGGGGTTCTATGTCGAGCCGACGTGCGCGTCGGTGGGTGCCGCACTCGATCACCTGATCGAGGCGGGCGATATCCGACCGGGCGAGACCACCGTCGCCGTACTGACCGGAACGGGGCTCAAGGCGTCCGAGATCATCGGCAAGGCGCTGGGCCTCTCGGCGCGTGCATTGGGGCAGCCCCCGGCCGGCGGCTGATCGTCCGGGCGGTCGGTGCGCTCCTTCGCACGATCGAGCGGGCAACGGTCGCGGTGCCCGGCGGCGCTGCGCGGCCGCGGCCTTCGGTTAACATGCGGGCCACAAAGATACGACGCTCGCATCCACGGAGGAATCAACATGCACCAAATGGCCCGCAACTTCGGCACGGGCGCCATCGCCGTCGCCGCTGCCCTTGCATCCGCGTTCCCGATCGTCGCCACCGCGCAGGACTATCCGTCCCGGCCGGTGCGCATCGTGCTCGGTTTCGCACCGGGTGGCGTCGCCGACCTCACCTCGCGGCTGCTCGCGCAGAGCCTCGGCGAGCGGATGGGCCAGCCGTTCCTGGTCGACAACCGGCCCGGCGCCGGCGGCATCATCGCCGCCGAGACGGTCGCCAAGGCGGCGCCGGACGGCTACACGCTGCTGCTGGTCACCAACGGCAATGCCGCAGCGGTCACGCTGATGAAGTCGCTGCCGTACGATCCGGTGAAGGATTTCGCGATGGTCGCGCCGCTCGCCTCGTTCGACCTGGTGATCCTGACCGGAAAGAATTCCCAGATCAATTCGATCAAGGACATCCTGAACCTGGCGCGCACCGCGCCGCAGAAGCTGAACCTCGGGTCGATCAACATCGGCAGCACGCAGCACCTGGCCACCGAGCTGTTCCGCGCCCAGGCGGGCGTGCCGATGAACTCGGTCACCTACAAGGGTACGCCTGCACTGGTGGCGGCCCTGCAGGGGGACGAGGTGCAGGTGGGCTTCGAGGTGCTCGGCCCGGTGCTCACGCAGATCACCGGTGGCGCGTTGCGCGCGGTCGTCGTCACCGGGGCCAAGCGCTTCGAGGCGTTGCCGAACGTGCCGACAGCGCTGGAGAGCGGGATGCCCCAGTACAACGTCAGCGGATGGAACGGCGTGGCAGCACCGGGGCGCACGCCGCGCCCGATCATCAACCGGTTGAATGCCGAGATCAACGCGGCGATCGCACGTCCCGAGATACGCAAGCGGATGGCCGAGCTCGCGGTCACGCCGACCGGCGGCACGCCTGAGGACATGACGAAGCTGCTGGTGAGCGAGATCCGTCGCTGGGGCGATGTCGTCACGCAGGCGAAGATCGAGCGGCAGTAGACTCTGCCGGCCACCCCGATCGCAACACGGAGCCGATCCGCGTCATGAAACCCTGCCGTCCCTACGACACTCGTCCGGTCAAGCCTTCCTGGGTGCCGCCGCCGCTGGCCTGCGATGCGCACTGCCACATCTTCGGGCCGGCCGATCGGTTTCCGTACGCGCCGGAACGTACCTACACGCCGACCGATGCCGGCTATGACCACCTGCGCGGGTTGCACGACTTCCTCGGTCTCGAGCGCGCGGTGCTGGTCCAGGCCAGTTGCCACGGCGCCGACAACTCGGCCATGCTGGATGCGATCGCGCGCAGCGGCGGCCGCTACAAGGGCGTGGCGATGGTCGATCCCGGCACGCCGCAGGCGGAGTTCGCGCGGCTGCATGCAGGCGGCGTCCGCGGGGTCCGGTTCAACTTCGTCAAGCACCTCGGCGGTGCGCCGGACATGGGCTTCTTCCACGAGACGGTGGCCCGCCTCGCGCCGCTGGGCTGGCACCTGCAACTGCATTTCGACGCAGTCGACATCCCGCAGTACCGTTCGCTGCTCGATGCGCTGCCGGTGCCCTTCATCATCGACCACATGGCGCGGGTGAAGGCGGGGGCGGGCACGGACCAGCCCGCGTTCGTGCAGCTGCTCGACCTGATGCGCAGCAACGCCAAGGCGTGGGTCAAGATCAGCGGGTCGGAGCGGGTGTCCGCCGGCCACGCGCCGTTCGATGACGCGATCCCGTTCGCGCAGGCGCTGGTCGATGCCGCGCCCGAGCGCGTGTTGTGGGGCACCGACTTCCCGCATCCGAACATCAGCGCCGACATGCCGAACGACGGCGAGCTGGTGAACCTGTTCGCCCGGACCGTCACCGACGAGGCGCTGCGCAGGCAGGTACTGGTCGCGAACCCGGCCACGTTGTACTGGGCCGATTGAGCGCCCGCGCCGCGCTGGCCGGGCTCGCCGCGCTGGTTGCGTTCGCCGGCGCCGGCCCCGCTTCGGCGGAATGGGTCGAGCTCGGGGAGGAGGGTTCTTT
>JAIENF010000159.1 GCA_019751575.1 Burkholderiales bacterium | reverse complement strand
ATGCGTCGAGCGAGCCATCATCCAGCCGGCAGTTCTCGGCGATCGTGGCCAGGTTATCCGGCAGCAGGCGCGACTCGATGGCCGGGCGCACGCCGCCGAAGTTGTTCAGGCGAATCCTCACTTTTCGGCCTGCATTTTTCCGCGGAACCACGCGGCAATGCCGAGTATCGGAGACACCACGCCGATCAGCGCCGCCATCGCGCCGATCATCGCCGGGATGTAGCCGAGTACCGCCGGGTCGCCGCGCAAGAGGATCACGCCGCCATAGGCGATCGCCACGATGAGGCCGGTCAGGGTGACGTTTATCGCCACCGAGAAGCCGATCGCCGGGCGCCATGAGTAGGTCGGCCAGTGCTCGGAAGCGCCCTCTGCCTGCATGGTCTGGTTGACCTGGCCAGCGTTCTCGACCGCCAGCCGCTCCAGACTCAACTCGTAGTCGAGCGCATCCTTGCGAAAGGCGAGAACCGCCTCCGGGTTGACCTTCAGTTCCGCCAGTGCGGCCTCTGCGTCGGTCTTGCCGGTAGCGCCTATGGCAAGGTCAACGACCTGTTGCGCCACCGCCTCTGCTTTCTCAGAACCCGTGAGGTGGCGCAGCAGTCCGGGGGCAAACTGCGCAG
Source organism: Burkholderiales bacterium (assembly GCA_019751575.1). Lineage (GTDB taxonomy): Bacteria > Pseudomonadota > Gammaproteobacteria > Burkholderiales > CAIKXV01 > CAIKXV01. The sequence goes on along the minus strand of JAIENF010000159.1, from coordinate 2,235 downwards.
CAATGGCGAAGGCGGCGGGGATCATGGTCAGTACTCGAAGGTTGTCTGCGGCATGCCGATTTCCACGCGCCGGTCGAGGTGCAGGAAGGTCTTGTTCCAGCCGATCGACCAGCCCTGTCGCCACGCGATCGCGAACAGCGCGCCCTTGTCCTCGCCGCTGACCGCGATGTCGATGGCAAGCGTGCCTTGGTGGCCGGGCCGCGTCTCCTTGTCCCCGATGTGCAGGCTGCGCAGCGGCGCCTGCGGACTGACGCGGGCATTGTGGGCGGCGCACCGGCAGGCGCTGGTCACGCGCATCGGCCGACCGTAGGCCACGCGCAGCAGTTCCAGCGCCCCGAGGAAGCCGGGCTGGAACCGGGCCAGGCCGCAGCCGCACTTGCACTCGAGCTCGGCGCGAGAAAAGTGCGGGGTCATGGCCATCACTTGCCCCTCGCTGCGCGCGCTTCTTCTGTCACCTGAAGGCGCTGCAGCGCGCGAATCTCTGTTTGCAGGACCGCTATCTGCACTTGGATGTCGACGAGCTTCACGACTGCCGCCTTCACATCGTTCAAGTCACTGCGCTGCGTCTCGAGGTCTTTGGACACCTGACCCCCGTAGTACGCACCCACGACGATGTTGGTGCAGATCGCAAAGATCAGCATGACCAACCACGGAAACGGCACTTTCCAATCGATCTGCGGAGACATCAGAGACGCCTTTCTTCAGGGTTGCTCATGCGGTTCCCCAGTTCGCGGGCATCCCCAGCGTCAGGGCGGCCAGGATTTCGGTCTTGCGCTGCTGGCTCAGGATGCCCAGCGCGATAAGCCCGTCGAGGCCTGTCTGCAACTCCGGGTCGGCGGGCACGATGTAGGAGGCGGCCGCCAGGTCGGCGAGCCAGACCGCCATCTGCACGCTGCTCATGGCCGCGGCGTGCAGGGCGGTGACTTCCGCCGGGGTCAGGATCACCCGGCGCGCGTACAGGGGCGTGCACGGGATGCGCCTTTCCGGCTGGGTCGGCGCCACATACGGCGCTGCCGTGTTGCCCGCGGCCACCCATGCGAGGTATTCCCGGTATTCCGGGTTGGCCGAATCGGTCGGGATGAACAGATCGCCCCGGCGAATCATCGTCGGAGATGCGGTTAGCTGGTACATGCTAGAGCCTGGCCCGTGCGGTGAAGTTGGAAATCAGCGCGTAGCCGCCCACCGCCGCGGCGGTAACGGTCAGCTCGGCCCCGGTGAAATTTGCGTTGAACCACGTCGCGTCGCTGGCATGCAAATACGACACCGGTCCCATCGAAATGGACGGGGCCGCGCGCATGGGCGTATCGAAGGAAATCCAGGCGTAGGCGGTCCCGAACGTTTCCGACCGGATGATCGCGGCGCCGATCTGCACATACCTGCGGCAGCGCGCGAAGCTGACCGCGAAGGGGACGTGCTCGAACGGCGTGCACACCACGCCGGACTCCAGCTGCACCGCCGCAAGATCGAACGTGGCACCGTTCACCGCCATCAGGTTCGTGGTGCCCGTAACCCCGAGGAGTCCGCCGGACTGCCACGATCCCGCCGGCGCGAGCGTCGATGCGCCGCCGCCGAGGCAGAAGTTGACGGACATCCCCCGCACGTTGTTGTTTGGCCAGGTGCCCACCGTGTCGCCGGGAATGTTTGGCACCGCAACCAGCTGCCACACGTTGGCGGCCGGATAGACGAACGAGAACGGATACGCGCGATTGGCGGCCGCGTTGGTGACGGTGCCGCTGAACGTGCCAGCGAGAGAGGAGCGGAACCAGAAGCCGACGGAGATTGGCTGCGCGTTGGCGGTCCCGAATCCAAGATCGGCGATGTCGAAGCCTTCGATATTGGTGCGGACCCAGTACGCATTGCCCGCAGGAATCGCGGCATCCGCGGCAGTGACCGTGCAGCGAGAATAGTTGGGCATCCCCGGAGGCCCACCGGCTCCCATTTGCGTGACCGTGAATACACCGCCGGAGAGACGTCCGGTCCCAGTCCAGCAGTCCTGCAGGTCATTTTCAGCGCCGTTGTTGATCACGAACGGAGATCCGTCGTTGCCCTGGGCGTGACGGAATGCCCCGTTGGCCAGGCGATTGCGCCCGGCCGACCACGACTGTGCTGCCGGGTTTCGCAGCATCCACCGGTCGGTGCCGGCGTGATAGAGCAGGTCCATGTGGAAGCCCGGCGAGCGGATGTCGCCCGGGGCCAGCGCGCCGCCGTCCGGGCGCACGATCGTCTTCGCGCCAG
>JAIENF010000150.1 GCA_019751575.1 Burkholderiales bacterium | reverse complement strand
ACGCCGTTGTTGCAGTAGCGCAGGCCGGTCGGCTTCGGCCCGTCCCTGAAGACATGACCGTGGTGGCCGCCGCAGCGGCTGCAGTGGTACTCCGTCCGCGGCAGCACCAGCCTGAAGTCGCGCCGGGTGCCGAACGCGCCCGGCAGGTGGTCGAAGAAGCTCGGCCACCCGGTTCCACTGTCGAACTTCGTCGCACTGTCGAACACCGGCAGGAAGCACGCAGCGCAGACGAAGGTTCCCGGACGCTTCTCGCGGTCTAGCGGGCTGCTGCCCGCCCGCTCAGTGCCCTCGTCGAACAGCACGCGGAAGCTTTCCGCCGGCAGCAGGGCCTGCCACTGGGCACGGGTCTTCACCAGCTTCGGTGGCGCCTGGGATCGCGAAACCGCGGGCGCCGCCGCCAACGCAGCGAGCAGTCCGGACAGCCGGGTCAGCCATTGACGTCGTTTCATGCCTTCTCCGTTGAGATCACTTCATCGACGTACATACGATCTTCAGCCTGGAATGGATGCGCTGGGCGGGAACGCCCCTTGCAGGAGCGTCCACGAAGCGCGTGCGATGTACAACAGGATACCACGACATGAACCGATCCACTATGTCCGGCGCCGCGGCACCCGCGGGACGAAAGCCCCTGCGCCGGGCCACCCGCACGTCCCTGGCCACCCTCGCCACGCTGGCCGTGTTCATCCTCCTGGACGCGATGTGGCTCGGCCTCCTCGCGCGGCAGTTCTACCTCGACGCCATCGGCCACCTCATGGCCACCGACCCGCACCTTGCCGCAGCAGCCCTGTTCTACCTGCTGTTCCCGCTGGTCCTCGCCTGGTATGCGTTCGTCGAGGCACCGGATCGGGACAATGCATGGTCCGTCGCGTCGCGCGGCGCCCGCTTCGGACTGGTGACCTACGGCACCTACGGACTGACCAACTGGGCGACCCTGCGCGACTGGCCGGGCACCCTCGTCCTGGTCGATGTCGGCTGGGGCACCCTGCTGTCGGCCATCGCCGCCACGGCTGCTTCGGTTGCGTGGCAACTGCTCCGCCCACGTTGAGCATGGCGGGGACGGACCTGGCGCACGGTTCCACGGCAAAGCATGCTGCAGCGGCGGCACCCGTGGAGCCCGGGCCGGCGCCCGTCCCGGTGCCCGTCACCGACATCGCAAGGCCTGGACGCGCCAGCGCCACCGCGCCGATCTGGCTTGCGGGTGTCGGGGCACTCGTCCTGTTCGTCTCGATCCCGATCCTGCCGGGCGTGCTGTGGGCGCTGCTGATCGGCTACTGGACGTACCCGCTGCATCGACGACTCCCCACCGGACTGCGCGCCGGCGCCGCAGCGGGCCTCTCGACCGTGATGCTGGTCGCCGTCGCGATCCTGCCCACGATGTGGCTGGTCGAGAGCACGCAACTGGTCTGGACCTGGGCCCAGGAGTCCCTGCCTGCGACCGTCGACCTCGCGCTGATCCGCACCCACGAACTCGCGGCTTCACTGCCGTACCTGGGCGACAAGGTGCAATCGGCCCTGCCCCGTTCCGTGCGCGACATCGACTGGATCGGCATCGGCACAGGCTCGGCGAACGCCATCGGAGGCATGCTGACCACGGTCGTCCTGCGCGCGGGCGACTCGGCCTTCCATCTGGTGATAGGCATCGGCACGCTGTTCTTCGTCTATCGGGATGGCCCCACGTGGTGGCGCATCGCCACGCGGGCCGCGACCGCGTCGTTCGGCGCGGCCGGTCTTGAGGCAGCGGACCTGTGCCGGCAGACCGCATCGGCGGTCACGCGCGGCGTGATCCTCACGGCCCTGGTACAGGGTGTGCTGGCGGGCCTGGGCTACTGGGCGGCAGGCGTTCCCCAGCCGCTGCTGCTGGCGGTGATGACGGTACCCGCGGCGGTCGTGCCGCTCGGCGCCAGCCTGGTCTGGGTGCCCGCCGCAGCCTGGCTCGCGCTCACCGGCGACCTGGCCGCAGGCGTGGGCCTCGCCCTGTGGGGCGCGCTGGCCGTGAGCACCGCGGACAACGCGCTCCGGCCCCTGCTGATGCGCGAGCATACGACGCTGTCGTTCTGGCCGCTGACACTGTCCATCGTCGGCGGCACCCTGGCGCTCGGGGTGCCGGGCGTCTACGTGGGACCGATCGCCTATTCGCTCGCGCGCATGGCGATCACCCGCGCCGCGCGATGAGCCCCGGCAGCGCGTTGCGCTCGCTGTGGTGGGGCCTGCGCGGCTTCTGGAACCATGATGGCCTGCGCTTCGGCGCATCGACTGCGTTCTACGCGATCTTCTCGCTGGCGCCCATCCTGGTGATCGCCGTCACGGTGATGGCCTTGATGTTCGATTCGGATCCCGCGCACCAGGGCCTGGTCGGCCAGTTTGCGCGTCTGGTCGGCCCGCAAGGCGCGCAGGCCGTGGAAGCGCTCCTGGCACGCCCGGCGAATCGTCCCGACCAGGGCATGCTGGCTGCCATCGTGGCCGGCGCCACGCTGCTCGTGGGCGCCACCGGCGTCTTCTCCGAGCTGCGCGACGCGCTGAACCGGATGATGCAGGCACACGCACGGGCGGAGAACTTCGTCATGGCCTTCGTCCGGGTGCGCGTGCTCGCGTTCTCGCTCGTGCTCGGCCTCGGCTTCCTGGCGCTGGCCTCGCTGCTGGTCAGCTCCGCCCTGGAGGCGATGTCGCAGCGCTTCGCGCCCTCGTTCGGCGGATGGCTCCTCCTGTTCAAGCTCGCCTCCGGTGCGATCTCCCTGGCGGCGGTCGCGCTGCTGTGCGCGGCCATCTTCCGATGGCTGCCCGATGACCGCCTGCCCTGGCCCCCCCTGCTGTGGGGTGCGACCGTCAGTGCCCTGCTGTTCTCGCTGGGCAAG
>JAIENF010000517.1 GCA_019751575.1 Burkholderiales bacterium | reverse complement strand
TCGGCGTCGAGACGCTGCGCGTGTTCGCCTGGGTGCTGCTGGTCGCCGCCGGGCTGGCGCTGTTCATCAGCCTGTACGGCGCACTGTCCGAACGCAGCCGTGACCTGGCGATGCTGCGCGTGCTCGGTGCCCGGCGCGGTTCCCTGCTGCTGCTGCTGCTGCTGGAAGGCCTGCTGCTGTGCGCGGCAGGCGGGGCGCTCGGATTGCTGGCCGGCCATGCGATGACCGAGTGGCTGGGCCGCACCGTGCCGGCGCTGTCTCAGTGGGCACTCACCGGCTGGACGCTTGCGCCGGGCGAGGGCTGGCTGGTCGCCCTCGCCCTGTTGATCGGTGCGTTTGCCTCGATGCTGCCCGCGGTGCTAGCCTACCGGACCGATATCGCGAAAGTGCTTGCCCGGGGCTGACGCCGCGTCCATCCGCGCCGGGCCCGGGCCTGCAGCCGAAGGATCATGTCCACGTTCAAATGGTTGCCCTGGGTCGTCCTGGTCGCGCTTGCTGCACCGGCTGCCCTCGCATTCAAGACGCCCTCGCGCGACGAGGCCGTGTTCACGTCCCCGATTCCGCCGCAGTTCCAGCAGAAGGCCGTCGACGAGAAGAACGGCACGCTGTCCTGGCGCACGCTCGCCCAGGTTTCCACCGTCAAGCAGCGCGACCGGTTCGTGCCGCAGTTCAGCGAGGCCGTGCTGGCATTCGACAATCGTCCGGTGCGGTTGCAGGGCTTCATGATGCCGCTCACCGCCGGCGACCAGCACAAGACCTTCCTGCTCAGCGCGCAGTCCCCGAGCTGCCCGTTCTGCCTTCCAGGGGGTCCCGATTCGCTGGTCGAGGTGCAGGCGCGTGCGCCGATGCGCTTCGGTGAAGAGCCGGTGATACTTGCCGGCCGCCTGCAGATCCTGCGCAACGATCCTGGCGGGCTCTACTACCGACTGGTGGATGCGACGCCGGTGGCCGCGAAGTAGCTTCGATCGCAGGTCGACAGAGCGGGGAGCCCATGGCTCCCTTTTTTTCGTGCCGTTGCCGTCGCCCGCGGCTGGCCCCGCCGCGCCTTCGATCTCGCTTCGTTGCGCTTGCGCCCGCATTGCGCTATCGTCATCCAAGATGCAACTAAATTGCATTACGTGGACGACAGGATCGGCGCGCCCCGATGCGCGCGAGGGAGAGATCGACATGAACAAGTGGCCCGGGGTAGCCGCGGTCGTGGCGGGCGCATTCATCGGTGGCGCCGCGCATGGCCAGTCCGTGCCTGCGCCGGGAGCGCAGCGCTCGGTGGTGGAACTGCCGCCGGTGGTGGTCATCGGCAATCCGCTCGGCAGCGCCCTGTTCGACCTCGCCGCTCCGGTGAGCGTGCTTCAGGGCGAGCCGCTCAGGCAGCGCACCGCGCCGTCGCTGGGCGAGACGCTGAACGGCGAGCCAGGCATATCGTCCAGCTACTTCGGACCGGGCGCCAGCCGCCCGGTGATCCGCGGCCTCGACGGCGAGCGCATCCGGATCCTGTCCAACGGGGTGGCCAACCTCGATGCATCGGGGACCAGCGTCGACCACGCCGTCTCGATCGAACCGCTGCTGGTCGACCGCATCGAAGTCGTGCGCGGCCCGGCGGCGATCCTGTACGGCGGCTCGGCGGTCGGCGGCGTGGTGAACGTGGTCGATGGGCGCATCGCGACCGAAGACAATCCGCGAGGCATTACCGGGGCGGTCGATACCCGGTTCGGCTCGAACGATCGAGAGAAGGCGGTCGTCGGCCGCGTCGATTTCGGGCTCGAGGGCGGGCTCAACCTTCACTTCGATGCCTTCCGCCGCGACACGGATGACCTGCGCATCCCGGGCTTCGCCCGTTCGGCGAGGTTGCGGGCGACCACGACGCCGCCCAATGGGGTGGAAGCCCGGGGTATCCTGGCCAACAGTTCGATCCGGTCCGATGGTGGAGGGGTCGGTGCCTCCTACGTCTGGGGGCAGGGCTACTTCGGGGCCAGCGTGTCCAACCTGAATTCGACCTATGGCACCGTGCAGGAGCCCGAGGTGTCGATCAGGCTGGACCAGACACGCCTGGACCTGGCCGGCGAGCGGCGCGACATCGGTGCGTTCGATGCAGTGCGCTTCAAGTTCGGTCGCAGCAGCTACCGCCATGCGGAGATCGACGCCGGCACCGTGGGTACCGTCTTCCGCAACCAGGGCTTCGACCTGCGCGTCGAGGCGGTGCACAAGCCGATCGGGCCTTTCCGCGGCACCGTCGGCTTCCAGTCGACGCGGTTCGAGTTCGAGGCGGTGGGCGAGGAGGCCTTCCTGCCCAGGACGTCGAGCCGCACCGATGGCCTGTTCCTGTTCGAGGAGGTGAAGATCGCGGCGCTGACGCTGCAGGCCGGTGGCCGGCTGGATCGGCACAGCGTCGGCGCCCTCGATGATCCGAACTTCGGTCCGGCCGAGACGCGCGCCTTCTCCACGAAGAGCGGATCGATCGGCGGCGTCTACGGCCTCGGTCGCGAGTATGCGATTGCATTGAACCTCTCGCGCACCGAGCGGGCGCCGAACTACCAGGAACTGTTCGCCAACGGTCCGCACATCGCGACCAATGCGTTCGAGATCGGCAACCGTTCGTTCGGCCTGGAGGTGTCGAACGCGGTCGACCTGTCGCTGCGCAAGCGCGAGGGCCGTGTGACCGGCAGCGCCGGCGTGTTCTACAACCGGTTCTCGAACTTCATCGCGCTGGTTTCTGACGCCGCTTTCGTCGATCCGGACCCGGCGCGCAACCTGCCCGGCCTGCGCTATGCCGGCGTGCCCGCGGAGTTCAAGGGTGCCGAGGCCTCGGCGCGGATTCTGCTGGTCGATCGTCCCTACCGGATCGCGCTCG
>JAIENF010000381.1 GCA_019751575.1 Burkholderiales bacterium | reverse complement strand
GGTCGCGGCCGGCAAGGGCCAGCAGCGCTGAGCCGGTCGCGCCGTCGGCCACGCTGAACGCCGCGGCACGCCCCGCAGCGTTCAGCGCCCGGCAGCGGCGGGATCGTGCAGGTGGCAGGCGACCGTCTGGCCGCCGGGCAATTCAACCGGATCCGGATACCGCTGCGCGCAGACCGGCATCGCCAGCGCGCACCGCTGGCGGAAATGGCAACCCGCCGGCGGATCGACCGGCGATGGCGGATCGCCGGCCAGCGTCGCCCCGGCGGGCCGGCTGCCGGGATCGAGCCGCGGCACCGCGGCGAGCAGCGCACGCGTGTACGGATGCGCCGGCGCGCCGATCACGGTGCGTACCGGACCGCGCTCGACGATGCGCCCGAGGTACATCACGGCGATGTCGTCCGCGACCACCTCGACCACGCCGAGGTTGTGCGTGATGAACAGGTAGGAGAGCTTCATCTCCTGCTGCAGCCTGCGCAGCAGGTTCAGTATCTGTGCCTGCACCGACACGTCGAGCGCGCTGGTCGGTTCATCGCACACCACCAGTTGCGGCTCGACCGAAAGCGCCCGCGCGATCGCCACGCGCTGCCGCTGCCCGCCCGAGAACTGGTGCGGAAAGCGGTGGCGCGACTCCGCCGGCAGGCCGACCTGGTCGAGCAGCCGCAGGATGCGCTGCGCACGCTCGCCCGCGCTCCACTCGGGCCGCAGCGACCGCATCCCCTCGTCGAGCGCGTCACCGATGCGGATGCGCGGGTTGAGCGACGCGTACGGATCCTGGAACACGATCTGCATCCGCGCGCGCAGCGGGCGCAGCCGCGCCCGGCCAAGGCTGCGCAGGTCCTGCCCGTCGAACGACAACGTGCCGCCGGTCGGTTCCACCAGGCGCAGCAGGGCCTTGCCCACGGTGGTCTTGCCGCAACCCGACTCCCCCACCAGCGCCAGCGTCCGACCCGGGGCGAGTTCCAGGGACACGCCATCGACCGCCCGCACCGCGCCGCGTGCCCGGCGCAGCAGCCCGCCGCGCAGCGGGAAGTGGACTTCGAGGTCGCGTGCGACCAGCAGCGGCGGCCCTGCCGATTGCGGCGGCTGCATGTCCTGCGCCGCCTGCCGACCGACCCGCACCGGCGGCGCGACGATCGGCACCGTCGGCGGCGAAGCCGGGCCATCCGCGTCCGGCGCATGCAGGTGGCAGCGCACCTGCCGTCCTTCGTCCAGCTGCACCATCGGCGGCGCCACCGAGCGGCAGGGCCCGAACGCATGGTCGCACCGATCGGCGAAACGACAACCGGAGAATCCGCCATCCAGCGCAGGCACGCTGCCGGGGATCACCGCGAGCGGCGCATCGCGGCTGCCGCGCTCGGGCAGCGAGTCGAACAGCTTGCGCGCGTACGGATGCGCCGGGCCGCGCAGGAACGCCGCCACCGGTGCCACCTCCACGATCTCTCCGGCATACATCACCGCGACCCGCTGGGCGGTCTCGGCGACCACGCCGAGGTCGTGGGTGATCAGCAGCATCGCCATGCCGCGGCTGCGCTGCAGCCCGCGCAGCACGTCGAGCACCTGCGCCTGGATCGTGACGTCGAGCGCAGTGGTCGGCTCGTCGCCGATCAGCAGGTCCGGATCGCAGGCCAGCGCGAGCGCGATCATCACGCGCTGGCGCATGCCACCGGAGAGCTGGAACGGGTACTCGTCCATCCGGCGCGGGGCATCGGGGATGCCCACCGCCTGCAGCAGTTCCAGCGCCCGCGCGCGCGCCGCGCCGGCCGCCATGCGCCGATGCCGGTGCAGTGCCTCCTCGACCTGTGCGCCGATGCGCATCACCGGGTTGAGCGACAGCATCGGCTCCTGGAAGATCATGCCGATGCGCGCGCCACGCACCTCGCGCATCGCCTTCTCGGGCAGGTCCAGCAGGTCGCTGCCGTCCAGGCGCACGGTGCCCGCCACGACCTCCGCGGCATCGGGCAGCAGACGGGTCACCGACAACGCGGTCATCGACTTTCCGCAGCCGGACTCGCCGAGCAGCGCGAGGGTCTCGCCGCGCTCCAGCACGAGGCCGACCGAATCGACCGCACGCACGACCGAGTCGCCGCCATCCACCCAGGTGCGCAGCCCGTCGATCGCCAGCAGGGGAGCCCTCGGCAGGTCGGTCATGCGGCCTCCCCCCGCCGGCCGGCGAGCCGCGCCGGACCGATCCGGAAGCCGACGCGGCGCACGCTGGAACGCGGATCGAATGCATCGCGCACCGCATCGGCGAACAGGTTCGCCGCGAGCACCAGCGCCAGCATGAACCCGAACGCCGCGGCCAGCGACCACCAGACCATCGGCTCGCGCGCCATCTCGAGGCGCGCGTCGTTGATCATCGTGCCGAAGCTGATCATGCTCGGGTCGACGCCCACCCCGACATAGGACAGCACCGCCTCGGCGAGCACCAGCCCCGAGAAACCCATCACCGCGGAAATGAGCACGATGTGCAGCATGTTGGGCGCGAGGTGCCGAACGATGATCCGCCAGTGCGACACCCCGAACGCATGCGCCGCCTGGACATACTCCAGTTCGCGCAGCTTCAGTGCCTCGCCGCGCAGCAGCCGGCACAGTCCGGTCCAGTTGGCGAGGCCGAGGATCACGCACAGCATCAGCAGCCGGAAGTCGGCGCGCTGGGCAGAGGTCTCGAACAGGCCGGGCCGGGTTTCCATGTAGACCTGGATCAGCAGCACGCCTGCGGCGATCAGCAGCACCGAGGGGATCGACTCGATCGTCGTGTACACATACTGGATCAGGTCGTCGACCCAGCCCTTGAAGTAGCCGGCCGCGATGCCCAGCAGCTCCGCGAAAGGCATCAGGACGAGCGTGG
>JAIENF010000521.1 GCA_019751575.1 Burkholderiales bacterium | reverse complement strand
CTATCAGCAACTCGAACGGTCGGCCGTGACGGCCTGACTCACACCAATGAGCCTCCGCGATACCCGGGCCGATTCATAGGGGCCCACCGAGTAGAGCTTTTCCTTGCCCTCGATACGGAATTTCACGCGCCAGGTGGCACCGCCGGCCGGGGTGATGAACAAATGCAGCCCGCCACCGTCGGCGAGTTTCTTGCCAGGCGCTGCTTTCCCGACGAAGGCTTTGACCGCCTTGTCTGTCAGCTTCCCGCCGATACCCCCAGTCACACTTCTTCGTGCGGTTTGATTGTCCATAATACCCCCGTCGATACCCCCATGTTACGTGGAAGTCCCCGGGCGGTACAAGATGCTACTGGACGATCAACACCCTGATGTACAAAAGAAAACGCCGTCACTTGGACGGCGCTGGAACTTACTGGGGGTATTGGTGGTGGAGGCGGCGGGAATTGAACCCGCGTCCGCAAGCCCTCTACAGCCAGGTCTACATGCTTAGTCTGACCATTTGGTTTTAACCGTTGATGCGCCGGCCGACGGGCTCATCTCGGGCGATCTACTGCGACTTTAATGCCGGGCGTCGTAGCCCCACTCGACACGAGGTCCCTGAATGGCTTCGCTGAGGGTTGCCCCTCCCGGCCCGGGACCTGACCGGTGCGAAGTCCAGCCGGATTAAGCGGCTAGAGCGTAACGCTCGTCGTTGGCGTTTGTAGCGTTTCCAGACTGGATTTACGAGGTATTCTGGCCCTCGGCATGCACTGATCTGCTTCGTAACCCGCGTCGAAACCGGGACGCCCCCATGGAAAGCACATGGTAGCCCAAACCCGGTATTCAAGGGGGTTGTTGGAGATCAGCGCGCCGGGGGCATTGCGCCGGCCGACAGCGGCAGGCCATCGAGCAGGTGCAGCGGCTGTTCGATCATCCAGTCCGCGCCCCAGTCGTGCGGATCGGCGCCGTGCAGGTAGCCATAGAGCGCGACCACCGGCGTCATGCCCGCGGCGATGCCCGCTTCGACGTCGCGCCGGTCGTCGCCGACATACAGGCAGCAGCGCGGATCGACGCCGATTCGGCGCGCGCCTTCGAGCAGCGGGTCGGGATGCGGCTTGGCGCGGCCGGTGGTGTCACCGCCGACCAGGCAGCCGGTGCGTTCGGACAGTCCGAGCCCGGCGATCAGCGGAACCGCGAACCGCTCGGCCTTGTTGGTGACCACGCCCCACGACAGGCCCCGCGCCTCGATGCCGTCGAGCAGGTCGTGCATGCCGTCGAACAGCACCGAGTCGCGCACCAGGTTGTCTTCATACAGCTTCAGGAAGCGGTCGCGCAGTTCGGTGAATGCTTCATCTCCCGGGCGCAGGTCCAGTCCGGCCTCGAGCATGCCGCGTGCGCCATGCGATACATGGGAGCGAAGCGTCGACACCGGCACCGGCCCGAGGCCGCGCTCGGCGCGCAGCAGGTTCAGGGCGTACGCGAGGTCCGGCGCGGTATCGGCCAGCGTGCCGTCCAGGTCGAACAGCACGCACTCGACCGGGTGTCCAGGTGCGGCGGGCATGTTCAAGACGGCTTCCTGGCGTGGATGATGTAGTTGACGGTGGCATCGCTGCCCAGTCGGTACACCTTCGAGAACGGGTTGTAGGTCATGCCGGTCACGCCGGCCGGTTCGAGGCCGGCCTGCCGGCACATGCGGGCGAGTTCCGCCGGGGTGATGAACTTCGCGTAGTCGTGCGTGCCGCGGGGCAGCAGCTTGAGCACGTACTCGGCGCCGATGATCGCGAACAGGAACGACTTCGGGTTGCGGTTGAGCGTCGAGAAGAACAGGTGCGCCCCCGGCCTGGCGAGCGCCGCGCAGGCGGCGACGGTGCGTGCCGGGTCTGGCACATGCTCGAGCATTTCCATGCAGGTCACGAGGTCGAAGCTGCCGGGTTGGGCGGCGGCGAGTTCCTCGGCGGAGATCGCCCGGTAGTCGACGCTCAGCCCGCTTTCCAACAGGTGCAGCTTCGCCACGCCGAGCGGCTTCTCGCCGAGGTCGATGCCGGTGACCTGCGCGCCCCGGGCCGCCATCGATTCGGACAGGATGCCGCCGCCACAGCCGACGTCCAGCACCTGCTTGCCCGAGACGCCTGCCAGCCGGTCGATATGGTCGAGGCGCAGCGGATTGATGTCGTGCAGCGGCTTGAACTCGCTGTTCGGATCCCACCACCGATGGGCGAGGTCGTTGAACTTGGCCAGTTCTGCCGGATCGGAATTGAGCGTGGTCATCGTTCTGCCTGGGAGGCTGAGGGGGAGGCGAGGGGGCGAGTGGCGTATGCCGGTCAGCCGCGACCGTCCGCATGCGCGGCGAGCCGCGACTGCCAGAAGGTGATGTCGGCAGCCAGCGTATCCCTGTCGATCATCGTCGGGCGGCGATCCTCGAGGCAACGCTGCCCGGCCACCCAGACATCGGTCACCTGTTCGCGCCCGGCTGCATAGACCAGGTGGGACATCGGGTCGTAGCAGGGCTGCAGTTCGAGCGCCGACAGGTCCAGCGCGATGATATCGGCTGCCTTGCCGGGTTCGAGTGTTCCGATGTGGCTGTCCAGCCCGAGTGCACGCGCGCCACCGAGCGTCGCCATCTCGATCGCGTCGAACGCCGGCAGGGCCTCGGCCGAGCCGCTCACTGCCTTGGCCAGCAGCGACGCGAGCCGCAGTTCCGCGAACAGGTCGAGCCGGTTGTTGCTGGCCGCGCTGTCGGTACCCAGCCCGATGTTCACGCCGGCCGAAGCAAGCCGCGCGACCGGCGCGAAGCCGCTGGCGAGCTTCAGGTTCGACGACGGGCAGTGGGCGACATGCGCCCCCCTGCGCGCCAGGATCT
>JAIENF010000104.1 GCA_019751575.1 Burkholderiales bacterium | reverse complement strand
CTGGGTTGCCTGCGCGTCCTCCTTGAGGGACATCTGGATCAGGCCGAGCAGGTTGAACGCGTGCGGATTCTCCGGATCGAGCTTGGCCGCGGTGTTCGCTTCATCCAGCGCCGGGCCGATCGAACCCCGCGAAAAATACAGCGAGGCGAGTTCGACCCGCAGGCGCGCCGCCTCCTTCGGGTCGGCCTTCTGCTCGGGCACCTTCGGCGCCGGTGCATTCGCGGTCAGCTTGTTGGTGGCCGCCGACGCCGCAGCCGATGCGGCCGCACTGCCGAGGGCGGTCGTGGTGCATCCGGAAAGCGTCATTGCACTGGCCGCGCAGAGCAGCACGATCGCCGCCAGCCGCGCGGGGCGGACGGCCCGCGCAGGCAGTTCCGCACGCGGGAGGCATCGGGCGTGGGCTTCGGGCTTCAATGCACTGCCCCCTGGCGGCGGATGACGCGCCGGGTGCGGTCCTGCACCTGCCCGGCGAGCTGGCCGCAGGCTGCGTCGATGTCGTCGCCGCGCGTCTTGCGCGTGGTCGCGATCAGCCCGGCCGCATGCAGCACTTCGGCGAACCGCCGGACCGCGTCCGGCGGAGAACGCCGGAACCCCGACTGGGGGAACGGATTGAACGGAATCAGGTTGATCTTGCTGGGAACGCGGGCGACGGTGCGCACCAGTTCGCGCGCCTGCTCGACCGAATCGTTCACGCCTTCGAGCATCACGTACTCGAACATGATGAAGTCGCGCGGCGCGTGATCGAGGTAGCGCACGCAGGCATCCAGCAGTTCGCGGATCGGGAAGCGCTTGTTGATCGGCACCAGCCGGTCCCGCAGCGCGTCGTTCGGCGCGTGCAGCGACACCGCGAGCGCCACCGGGCATTCCCGCGCAAGGCGGTCGATCTCCGGCACCACGCCCGAGGTGGACAGGGTGACGCGGCGCCGCGACAGCCCGTAGGCGTGGTCATCGAGCATGATGCGCAGGGCGGTCACCACGTTGCGGAAGTTGGTGAGCGGCTCGCCCATGCCCATCATCACGACGTTGCTGATGATGCGTTCCGGATTCTCCTTTGCATCGGCTGCAGCCGCCCGGCGCTCGCGTGCACCGAGTTCGCGGTTGGCCATCCAGAGCTGGCCGATGATCTCGGCCACGCTCAGGTTGCGGTTGAAGCCCTGTGCGCCGGTGGAACAGAAGGCACATTCGAGCGCGCATCCGACCTGGCTGGAGATGCACAGCGTTCCCCGGTTCACTTCAGGGATGAACACGGTCTCGATCGCATTGCCGCTGCCCGAGGCCAGCAGCCACTTGCGCGTGCCGTCGGCGGCGGTGGAGTCGGAGATGATCGGCAGCGGCGCGATTTCAGCCGTATCGGCGAGCTTCGCGCGGAACGACTTGGCGAGGTCGGTCATCTTCCCGAAGTCGCTCTCGCCGGCCTGGTGGATCCAGCGCATCAACTGTTCGGCACGGAACGCGCGCTCGCCCATCGTTGCGCTGTGCGCAACCAGGCCCTGCAGATCGAAATCGAGCAGGTTGACCTTCATCAGCGCGGATGAATCTCCAGGCCCGGGAAGAAGAACGCCACTTCGATCGCGGCGTTCTCGGCGCTGTCCGAACCATGCACGGCGTTCGCGTCGATGCTGTCGGCGAAGTCTGCACGGATCGTGCCCTTGTCTGCCTTCTTGGGATCGGTCGCACCCATCAGCTCGCGGTTCTTCGCGATCGCGCCCTCGCCCTGCAGCACCTGCACCATCACCGGACCCGACGTCATGAACTTCACCAGGTCGCCGAAGAACGGCCGCGCACGGTGCACGTCGTAGAACGCGCCGGCCTGTGCATCGGACAATTGCGTCATGCGCGCGGCGATCACGCGCAGGCCCGCCTTCTCGAAGCGGGAATAGATTTCTCCGACCACGTTCTTCGCGACTGCGTCGGGCTTGATGATCGAAAGGGTACGTTCGACTGCCATCTTGAATCTCCTGGATTTCATTGATCGTTCATCGCCGGCCTTCTGGCACCGCCGCTTCGGCGATACCGGGCAGGTCGATGGAATGCTGGACTGTCGATGCGCCATCGACAGCGGCCCTGCGTCCGCATGCGTCCGTCCGCCTTCGCACGGGCAGCCACTGGACCGCATCACGACGGCGCGACTATCCCTCTGCTAACGGCACTGCAATGCAAAACTGCACGGTTGCCCGTGATTTAATGCGCGATCGTCCTCGGTGCCCGCACGGCACCGGAACCCACCGTGCACGCTGATGCGATGCCGCTTCGGCCACGAAGACCCGTCGGCCGAAGCCGCGCATCGTCGACGCCTGCCTCGATCGGATGCGCCGGAGAATAGCAGAAACGTTATCCGGATTAAACCCTAAGAGTCCGATTTTCTTACCTTTTTTGTTAATCCAGGTTACAACTACCGGACAGCCGGGGACTACGGCTGGCCGGTCCAACGGTGCTACGATCACGCCCGGCGCTGTCGCGTCGCCCGGGTGGCCATCCCCTGGAACGACGGGCGCACCGAAGGTTCATCCTGCCGCTGCCGTTCCCCGCTGCCTGTCCTGCCGTCCAAGGAGACGATCCGATGGCGTCCGCCCCGCCCAGTGCTCTGGCTGCATCCAGCGACGCAGCCGATATCCGGCGTCGCGCGTTGCGCCGACTGGTGATCGCGGTCGTGATGCTGGCCGCCGCCTTCGGCGCCCTGCTCACGTACGAACGGTTCAGTACGCCGCGCACCGTGGCGCCGGAGCCGAAACCCCGGCCCGTGGCCTCGGTGGCAGCGCCGAAGCCACCTGCGGAGGAACCGGCAGCCGTGGCCGCGCCCCCCGCGCCCTCCCCGGCGGAACCGTCCGCGGCGCC
>JAIENF010000011.1 GCA_019751575.1 Burkholderiales bacterium | reverse complement strand
GGACCGTGCCCGGCTCACCATTCCGGCCGCGCGCTGGTACAGCAACCTTGCCTGGCGCGGCAACACCGGCAGCGCATCGATCCTCATCATGCTGCATGACTTCCTTCGCGAGAGGGCAGTGAAGCCCGGGCAGAAGATCCTGCTGTTCGTGCCCGAGTCGGGCCGGTTCACGGTGGCCTTCGCGCTGCTCGAAGTGGTCGATCCGCACGCAAGGGGCGCGGCGCCGACACCGACACCGACACCGACACCGACACCGGCACCGGCACCGGCACCGACGCAAGCTCAAGCAGCACCCGGCACGGGCGGCCACTCCGCGCTGCCGCCGCCCCCGCATGAAGCAGACGCAACCAGCGACCCGGCACTCGCGCAACTGCTGCGCGAACTGGCCGCCGTGTGGCACGACTACCGCTCGTCGCTGTGGCGCACGCCGATGGTGCGGCGGATCGTCGAGCGGCGCTTCGGGCGCGACGACTACCTGCGCTGGATGGCCTGCTGGATTCCGCAGGTGCGCGAAGGCTCGCACTGGATGCGCAGGGCCGCCGGCAACCTCGGTCCGCGATTCTCGGCGATCGCGTCCACGATCGTGGGCCATGCCGCCGACGAGCAACTGGACTTCCAGATCCTGTTCGACGACTACCGCAAGGCGGGCGGGCAGGTCGCCGACATCGACAGCCTGCGGCGCAACCCGGGCGGCGAGGCACTGAATGCCTACCTGCATGCGCGCGCGGCCCAGGCCGACGCGCTCGGGCTGCTCGGCTCGATCTACGTGATCGAGGGCACCGGCAATCGCGTGGTACCGGCGCTGCTGCCGCTGATCCGCGCCCAGCTGGAACTGCCGGCAGGCGCGCTGCGCTTCCTGCACTACCATGGCGAGAACGATGTCCGGCACCTGCAACGCTGGCTCGACGCGGTCGGCGCGGCGCTCGAGATCGAACCCGCGCTGGCGCAGGACATCGTGTCGACCGCGCGCGACACGGCGCGCCTCTACCTGATGCAGATGGACTCGATCGGATGACAGCGCCGACCCCGCCCGAACCCGCGTTCCTGTCGCGCCCGCACGACCCGGACGATCCCGATCCGTGGCTCGCCCTCTACCTCGACCACAGCACGCCGCTGGACGAGGACGTGAAGCGCGCCTGGCTGGTCGATTCGAGCTCGCGCTCGCGCCAGTACCTGCTGCCGGTGGTGCGGCCGCTCGCGCGCGCATGCATCGTGCTGACCCAGCTGCTGAAGATCGTGCTGCCGCGCAGCTTCACCTCGTCGACGCTGCTGCACCGGCTGCTCGCCTTCGGGCTCGATCGTTTCGTGCGGCCGGAAGCGAACTGGCTGATCCTGCGCCACTTCTGGCTGGGCTCGGACGTGCTCGACTTCATCGCCCGCAACAGCGGCGTCGAGGTGCCGCTGCGACCGTTGCGCCCGACATGCATCGCCGACCTGCGCGACCACCTGTTCGTGCGCCACGACACCAACCTGTTCAACTTCGTGATCAACCTGAACCGGGCGCTGGCCACGCAGCAGCGGCACCTGGCTCCGCTGGCCGAGGTCGATTTCAGCGGCCTGCAGCGCTGCCCGCTCCAGCTGGCAGACATGCCCGCCCGCTGGACCAACGTGGTCGACCTGCAGACCGCCATCGAGCTGTTCACGCCGGTCTACCAGCTGTTCCTGACCGACAACGATTTCTGGCGGGCGACCAACTCGCTGCAGCTCGACGAGACGATCGGCGTCTATTGCGCGACCCTGCTCGGGCGACGGGAGCACCTGGTGCTGGTCAACAACAAGCATCCGCTGGTGCCGATGTCGACGCTGCGGGCGGGGTTCCGGCTGGTACTGCATGGCGTGGCGACCGAGCAGCTGCATGCGTTGCTGCGGCGGGCAGGCGCCGAGCGATCCGTGAACCCGTAAAGAAAAAGCCCCGCCGAAGCGGGGCTTTCGAAGCAGTTCCGGCCGTGCCCGCTCGCGCGGGCCGTGCCGGAGGCCGGGAGGCCGGTGTTACATGTCCATCCCGCCCATGCCGCCCATGCCACCGTGGTTGTGGCCGGCGTGGCCGCCTGCGTCGTCCTTCGCCGCCTCGGCAACCATCGCGTCGGTGGTGAGGATCAGGCCGGCAACCGAAGCTGCGTTCTGCAGTGCGACGCGTGCAACCTTGGTCGGGTCCAGCACGCCCATCTCGACCATGTCGCCGTACTGGCCGGTCGCGGCGTTGTAGCCGAAGTTGCCCTTGCCTTCGACGACCTTGTTCACCACCACCGAGGCTTCGTCGCCGGCGTTGTAGGCGATCTGGCGCATCGGCTCTTCGATCGCGCGCAGCACGATCTTGATGCCGGCTTCCTGGTCGATGTTGTCGCCCTTGAGCTTGGCCAGGTTCGAACGGGCACGCACCAGCGCAACGCCGCCGCCGGGAACGATGCCTTCTTCGACCGCTGCACGGGTGGCGTGCAGTGCGTCTTCGACGCGGGCCTTCTTCTCCTTCATCTCGACTTCGGTCGCGGCACCGACGCGCACCACCGCAACGCCGCCGGCGAGTTTCGCAACGCGCTCCTGCAGCTTCTCACGGTCGTAGTCGCTGGTCGCTTCCTCGATCTGCGCGCGGATCTGCTTGATGCGCGACTCGATGCTCGCCTTGTCGGCGTGGCCGTCGATGATCGTGGTCTCTTCCTTGCCCACTTCGATGCGCTTGGCCTGGCCGAGGTCGGTCAGGGCGGCGTTCTCGAGCTTCAGGCCGACTTCTTCCGCGATGACCGTGCCGCCGGTCAGGATCGCGATGTCTTCCAGCATGGCCTTGCGACGGTCGCCGAAGCCCGGGGCCTTGACGGCGCAGGTCTTCAGGAT
>JAIENF010000562.1 GCA_019751575.1 Burkholderiales bacterium | reverse complement strand
CCGACCGAGCGGCCCTGGGCGTCATAGCGCCGGAGGGTGTCGCCGTGCTGTTCCGTGCGGCCGACCGAGCGACCCTGGGCGTCGTATTCGCGGACGGTGTTGCTGCGCTGTTCGCTGCGGCCGACCGAGCGGCCTTGTGCGTCGTACTCACGCTTGGTCTGCGCCGCGGCATGCCCGGCGAGCGCCAGGGAGGCGAGGAACAGGAGGACAAGCAGGAGCGCGCGCACCGTTACCAGAAGTACCAGAGCACGATCAGCCCGAACACGATCCGGTACCAGCCGAACGGCGCGAAGCTGTGCCGCGACACATACGCAAGCAGCGCCTGCACCGTCACCAGCGCGGTGATGAACGCGGCCACGAAGCCGGCGGCGAACACGCCGGCATCGTCCCAGGAGAGGACGTCCGCGCTCTTGTACAGGTCGTAGGTGACCGCGGCCGCCATCGTCGGCATCGCGAGGAAGAACGAGAAGCGGGTCGCGGTCTCGCGCGACAACCCGACCAGCATGCCACCGATGATCGTGGAGCCGGCGCGCGAGGCCCCGGGAAACAGCGCCACGCACTGGCACAGCCCGACCTTCAGTGCATCGAGCCATGTCATGTCGTCGATGTCGCGCACCCTGGGCTGGCGCGGCCGCGCCTCGACCCAGAGGATGATCACGCCACCGACGATCAGCGCGACGGCCACGGTGATCGGCGAGAACAGGTGGGTCTTGATGAAGCCGTGCAGCATGGCGCCGAACACCATCGCCGGAATGAACGCGATCAGGACGTTGACCGTGAACCGGCGCGCGGACGGGTCGGTGCCGAGCCCGCCGGCCACCTCGAACAGCTTGGCCCGGTAGGCCACGCACACGGCGAGGATCGCCCCGAGCTGGATGAAGATCGCGAACACCTTGCCGCGCGCGTCGTTCACCCCCATCGCGTCCTCGGCGATGATCAGGTGGCCGGTGCTGGACACCGGCAGGAATTCGGTCAGCCCCTCGAGAACACCCAGGACGACTGCATGCCACAGACCAAGAGACTCCACCGTCGACGACTCCGTGCGTTTCGCGTCCGCGCGGCATCGGCGACACCGGCGGCAGCCTTATGGTAGCAAGCGGCCTGCCCCGGATCCGACGCACTTTTCCCCATCCATGAACATCTCGTGCCCGCCGCGGATTTCGCGGCCCGCCCGGGGGCTGTCTTTCGCCGCGCGCACGCGCTACAATCGGGCGCGCCCGAGGAATCCTTCCGGACGCCATAACAACATGCGGTGGTCGAATTGCACCCGCGTCGCCAGTCCGAGCGACATGCGTGCAGTCCGAAACACCTGGAGCCAAACCCGCAGGTGCTGCAGCGCTCGCTGCAGGTATCAATTTCTGCTGTCCAACCCCAGAAACGCGGTACGCCGAAACCCGCCCGGCGATCCCGCCTGATCGCGCCCACGAACTGGGCGTATCGAGCCCCTCAAACGCAGTCCTTCGCCAATCTGCCTGCCTCAACTGGCAGGTGCCGGACGACTGTACCGAGAGAACCACGGAACGAACGGATCAACTGCATGGCATTGGTGCTCAAGCTGTTGCGAGCGAACTTTCGCGATCGGGACTGGCAGCGCGGCCAGGGATACCAGCGGACACGGCGCGTCACGCGCTGCGAAGTCACCCAGGGCGACGACGGCCACGCGGCGATCGACTCTGAGGTGCACGGATCGGCATCGAACACCTATCAGCAGCAGGTGCGCGTGTCGCTCGAGAACGGCAAGCTGCTGGTCGCGGGACAGTGCACCTGCCCGGTCGGCCAGAACTGCAAGCATGTCGCGGCCGTGTGCATGCATGCGGCGCGGCAGCTCGCGCAGATGTTCGGCCTGCCGGGCCGCGCCGACCGGATCGGCCCGCTGCTGCAGGGCGGCGCGGGCGACGAGCCCGGATTCGACGTCGATCCGTCCCTGCCCGGGGTGGTCGTCTCGCTCGGCGCACCGCCCAACGGGGCTGCGGCCCCGGCCCGCGAAGCCGCCGCGCCTCGGGACAACGCCGCACGCGACGCGCAGCGCGAGGCGCAGCGGGAACAGCGCGAGGCGCAACGTGAAGCACAGCGTGATTCACAACGTGATTCACAACGACACGGCGGCAACAAGGAGGCCGCGAACGACGTGCGGCTCTGGCTCGACCGCCTGACGCACACCCACGAGGCCAGCCTCGGCGAACCGAACGGCTATCCGCCGCAGGTGCGCGAACGCATCGTCTACACGCTCGGACCCAGCTTCGTGCCGGGCGGGCGCACGGCATTGCTGCGCGCCTTCCAGCTGCGCTTCAAGAAGGACGGCGGACGCGCCAAGCCGACGCCGTATCCGCTCGCGCAGCTCGCCGTCAGCGATGCCCGCTTCGTGCTCGGCATCGACCGCGAGATCGGCCGACTGGCACCCGGGCGCGGCCCGGCGGCACAGGGCGTGCGACTGGACGAACACGACAGCGCCGCGCTGCTGCGCTGGCTGATGGCCACCCGCCGCTGCTACTGGGAACAGGCCGGGCGCGGCCCCGCCCTGCGCCCCGGCCCGGCGCGCAAGGGCACGATCACCTGGGAGGCCGACGCGGCCGGCGTGCAGGAATGCCTGATCACGGTAGACCCCCCGGGGCCGGTGCTGCCACTGACGCCGCCCCAGTATGTCGACGTGAAGACCGGCGAGTGCGGCCCGATCGATTGCGGCGTGCCGGATGAACTCGCCGGTGCGCTCGCTCAGGCACCGCGCATCGCGCCGGAATCGGTCGCGCAGGTCACCGAGACCCTGTCCGGCGTCGTCAACGGCCACCCGGTACCGCTGCCGGCAGCGATCGAGGCACGGCC
>JAIENF010000639.1 GCA_019751575.1 Burkholderiales bacterium | reverse complement strand
CGGGCCAGCGTGCCCGGTGCACTCGACTCGGTATATGGTTTCTTCGCATCGTCGCGTTCGCTGCGCGACCTGGTCCGCAGCAGCGACGCGGTGGGCGAGATCATCCCGGCGCATCTCGAACTGTCGAAGGTCGACACCCAGTTCGGCAAGGGGCCCAATGCGCTGAACCGCCTCAATGCCGGCATCGTTCGCGAGCGCCTGAACACGGAACGGCCGGTGGTGATGGACTGCTCGCCGATGCTGGGCGTGCTGTCGCTCAATGCGATCTTCGCCAGCGACCGCGTGCTGATCCCGATCTCGGCCGACTACCTGGCGGTGCAGGGCGTGCTGCAGGTGGAGCGCACGCTGCGCGCGCTGGAGCACGTGCTCAAGCGCCGCGTGGCGCGCCGGTACGTGGTGACCCGCTTCGACGTGCGGCGGCGCATGTCCACGCAGATCTACGACGACCTGGCCAGCCGCTATGGCGACGAAGTGTGCCGGGTGCGCATCGCCGAAAGCGTCAGCGTCGCGGAAAGCCCTGCGCGCAGCCAGGACGTGTTCACGCACGCGCCCGGCAGCCGCGGCGCACGGGATTACGCGGAACTGGCGGACGAACTGGAGTCGTCGGGCTTCCTGTCCTGATCCGTGCCGCCTGCAGGCGATGATGGCGGCTGCTGCACGGGCGGGTCGGTCGGTTCGCGCGAGATCAGCGAGATCAGCGACTCGAAGCTCATGGCGTCCTCGCGGCCGTCGGGCACGCCGCTCTGGCAGTCGAGCACGGTGCAACCGATGTACATCTGCATCAGCTTGCGGTCGGCGTCTTCCCGGTCGCGGGCCTGCAGGTTCACCGCTTCGACCACGAGGCCGTTGCGGGTACGCAGGCGGAAGGTGAACCGGGTCATCGGGTCAGTTGCCCACTTCGATGTTCTGCAACGTGCCGCCGAGGCTGAAGTTCGAGCGCACTGCCGTGCCGTTGCCGGTGGACAGCTGGGCATTGATGCGGCCGGTCAGCCGGCCATCCGCGTTGATGTCCGCGGCGCCGGTGGCGGTCATCGGCCCCGACGTGAGGCGCATCTGGCGCAGGGAGTATCCGGCCCCGGCAACCCCGAACACGCCGGTCCATTCGTCGAACACCGTGCGGCCGCCGCGGTTCGTCGAATCGCGCAACAGCCGGACCAGGTCGATGCCGCCCAGCCACCCGCGACGGACGGTGAACGACGTCGATACCTGTGGTGCGTCGAGCAGCCTGCGCAGCGTCGGTGACTGCATGGAAAACTTCATGTTGCCATCCATCAGGCCAGTGGCGGTGGCATCAACGGTCATCACCGGCAGCAGCCTTGCGATGTCCAGCCGGCGCAGCAGGAACTCGCCGGAGGCCGTGGCATTGGGCGATCCGCTGCCCCAGCCGATGGTGAACGATCCCTGGGCCTTGCCGCCGTACAGGTCGGCGTCCACCTCGGTCGCGGACACGCCCTCGCGCGTGGCGGTGCCGTTGACCTTGAGCTGGTCGATGGTTGCCTTGCTGTCGGACAGCGGTTGCCAGTTGGTCGCGGTCATCCGGAAAGCCACCTCGCCGGCCGCGGGGGTGATGTCGATCGCGACCCTCCGGCTGTAGGTCAGGACGTTGGCACGGCTGAACGAACCGTCGCTGTTCCAGACCACCTCGACCTCCGCGGCCGGAATCTCGACGTTGGGGACGTTCAGGCGCAGGTTGCGGATGCCGATGCGCTCGAAGCCGAGCGTCTGCTTCCCGCCCATGCCGACCATGTCGGGCAGCCTCGGGATGAACTCCTGGGCCACGGTCACGGTTTCGAGCTGCACCGACTTGAAGGTGATCGGACCCCAGAACAGCGAGAACGCGGTCGGCACCGCATGCACGGTGGCGATCGTCGCGCCGCCGGCACTCGATCCGATCGTCACCTCGGACAGCCGGATGTTCGGGCGCGGGATCAGCGAGGCATGCATCGACTTCACCACGACGGGCTGGCCGAGCGCGTCGCTCATCGCCTTCTCGACCCGGCTCAGGTAGAAGTTGAAGGGCAGGATCTCGAACAGGCCGACGATCGCCGCCACCAGCAGCGCGGCGCCACCGGTATAGAGCTTCCACCGCGATTCCGGCGGCTCTTCTGCCCGTGCCTTCGCACGCGCGAGGGCCTGGGCCTCGGCCTCCGCCAGCTTGCGCTGGCGCTCCCGCTCGCGCTCGAACTTCTCGCGTTCGGTGCGGGCGCGGCTCGCGATCTCTGCGGCCTCGCGCGCGCGGCGCTTGGTTTCCTCTTCGGCCAGCATGCGCCGCTGCTCTTCTTCCTTGGCGCGCTTCTCCTCGAGTTTCAGGATGTCGGCCATCTGCTGCCGGGCGAAGTCTTCGGCCCGCTCGCGGGCTTCGGCTTCGCGGATGGCGCGTATCTCTTCTTCCGGGCTGCGGGTGCTGGCCGCACCATTCGCATCCGTGCCGGATCGGCCGGTGCCGGTCGATTGCTCGGCATCGACCTTGGCCATCTGCTCTTCGAGTTCGCGGGTGAAACGTTCCTGCTGGAGCCGGGACTGCGCCTCGGCGTCTGCCCTTGCCTCGCGCGCGGCCCTGTCCAGCGTATCGGGATCGACCACCGTCGCTGCAACCGCCGACGGGGACGGCGCTGGCGGCGGCGTCACCCGGGGCGGTGTGAGGTTGTCGCGCGTGGCCGCGGCCGGCATCGGTGCAGGCGTGTCGGAGTCGGACGCACCGAACAGCGTGGCCGCCGACAGCATTTCCTCGAAGCCGCCCGGGGTCGCCGCTGCGGCCGGGGGGAGTGCCGCCGCTGCGCCTGGCTGCGCGGCGCGCGCGGTCGGCTGCAGGCCTGC
>JAIENF010000417.1 GCA_019751575.1 Burkholderiales bacterium | reverse complement strand
GCGCCCGGCCTCGTCGACGCCGCAGAGCCCGGCAGGCACCGCCCCGATCGGATCCAGTTGCACCCGAGGCCGCCCCCGGCCTGCCACGTCAACCGCCCAGCACCTCGAGCACCGCGCTCGAGGTGCGCTCGGCACTGCCCTGGCGGAGGTCGCGATGCATCCGTGCGAAAACCTCGGCGAGGTCCCGGCGCACCGGAGGATCCCCGATCAGGTTGGCCAGGGCCTGCGCCAGGTTCTCGGCAGTGGCGTGCTCCTGGACCAGTTCCGGCACCACGAAACGGCCCGCGAGGATGTTCGGCAGGCCTCCATAAGGCAGGTAGCCCTTGCCCCGCATCAGCCGCCAGGACCAGTCGGCCATGCGGTAGGTGATCACCATCGGGCAGCGCAGCAGCGCAGCTTCCAGGGTCGCGGTACCCGAGGCGACCAGCGCCGCATCGGCGGCAGTGAGCGCGGCATGGGCATGCCCGAACAGGATCTGCAGCGGCAGGTCCTCCGCATCTCGATCGTAGAGCGCGCGTTCGAACCGCGACCGCGTCTCTCGACTGACCAGCGGCACGAGGAACTGCACGTCCGGCAGCCGCGCATGCACGCGGCGGGCCGTGTCGACGAACAGGTCGGCCATGTACTCGAGTTCACCGTCCCGGCTGCCCGGCAGCAGCGCGATCACCGGCGCCGCAGCAGCCAGGCGCAGCCGATCGCGGGTACCCGCGCGATCGGGAAACTCCGGCAGCAGGTCCGCCAGCGGGTGGCCGACATAGGTCGCCGGCACGCCGTTGTCCTCGAGCAGGGCCTTCTCGAACGGGAACAGCGCCAGTACCCGGTCGGCAGCCTCCTTCAGCAGCTTCACGCGTTCGCCCCGCCAGGCCCAGATCGAAGGACACACGTAATGGATGGTACGCACCCCCCTCGACCGCAGCCGACGCTCGACCTCGAGGTTGAAATCGGGCGCATCGATGCCGATGAACAGGTCCGGCGGTTCGCGCCGGAGCCGCGACACCAGCTTGCGGCGCACGGCGAGGATCTCGCGATAGCGGCGCAGGACCTCGACATAGCCGCGCACCGCGAGCAGTTCCATCGGGTGCCAGCAGTCGAGTCCCGCGGCGCGCATCTTCGGCCCGCCGATGCCGCAGAAGGCGATGTCCGGCCTGCGTGCCCGCACGGATGCGATCAGTTCGGCGCCCAGCAGGTCACCGGAAGGCTCGCCGGCGACCAGCGCGATCGTCGTCAACGCGCGAGCCCGCGTCGCTGGGCCGCGATGAAGGCCGTCAGCAGGCCCAGCAGCGGCACCTCGGCCGCCTGCCGCTCGAGTTCCGCGCGGGCCTCTTCCAGCGGCAATCCCGACCGGTAGAGCGTGCGATAGGCCCGCTTCACGGCCTGCACGGTCTGCGCGTCATGGCCGCGCCGGCGCAAGCCCTCGCTGTTGATGCCCTTCGGGGCGGCAGGGTTTCCGGCAGCCATCACGAAGGGGGCGATGTCCTGCAGCACGACGCTGCCCACCGACGTGATGCAATGGGCGCCGATGCTGCAGAACTGGTGCACGCCGGTGAACCCACCGAGGATCGCATGGTCGCCGATCGACACATGCCCGGCGAGTTGCGTGCTGTTGGCGATGATCACCTGGTCGCCGACCACGCAGTCGTGCGCGACATGCACGTAGGCCATGATCCAGTTGTCGCTGCCGATGCGCGTGACTCCGCCGTCCTGCACGGTGCCGCAGTTGAAGGTGCAGAACTCGCGGATCGTGTTGCGGTCGCCGATCACCAGGCGGGTCGGCTCGCCCGCGTACTTCTTGTCCTGCGGCACTTCGCCGATCGAACAGAACTGGAAGATGCGGTTGCCGAGGCCGATCTCGGTGAGCCCCCGGATCACGCAATGGGGCCCGACGCTGGAGCCGGCGCCGATCTTCACGCCCGGACCGATCAATGCATACGCGCCGACCTCGACGTCTTCGGCAAGTTCCGCACCGGGTTCGACGATGGCCGTGGGATGGATGCGTGCACTCATGTTCCCCTCCCCGCCCCGTTCAGGCGATCGCCCGCCGCACGCAGGTGATCTCGCACTCGGCGGTGAGCAGCCCGTCGACCTTGGCCACCCCCTTGAACTTGTACACGTCGCGCATGTGCCTGGACAGTTCGACCTCGAGGTGCAACTGGTCGCCCGCGTGCACCGGACGCTTGAACCGCGCGCCGTCCACCCCGGCGAGGTAGTAGACGGAGCCGTCGTCGGGCCGCGCGTTCACCGTCCGGAACGAGAGGATCGCGGCCGCCTGCGCCAGGCTTTCGATGATGAGCACGCCCGGCATCACGGGATGATGCGGAAAATGCCCGGGGAAGAACGGCTCGTTGATCGACACGTTCTTGATCGCGTGGATCCGCTTGCCCGGTTCGCATTCGAGTACCCGGTCGACCAGCAGGAATGGGAAGCGATGCGGCAGGTACTGCAGTATCGCGTGTATGTCCATCGATTCAGTCAATTCACTCCCCCTCAGAAGCCTCGTGGCCGGCCGTTCGGCCGCCGGCACCACCTGACTCGAGGGCGGCAAGCCGCCCCTCGAGTTCCTTGATCCGGTCCGCCAGTCGCGCGAGATGCCGCACCTGTGCCGCGTTCTGCAGCCAGCGATCGTGCGCCTGCACCGGCATGTAGCCGGTCACCTTCCCCGGCTCGTGTATCGAACGAGTCACCAGCGTGAACGGCGACACCTCGACCCCGTCGGCGAGTTCCAGGTGCCCGAGTATGCCGGCGGCACCGCCGATGCGACAGCCGCTGCCGATGCGCGCGCTGCCCGCGATCCCCACGCATCCGGCGACCA
>JAIENF010000278.1 GCA_019751575.1 Burkholderiales bacterium | reverse complement strand
GGGCATCGCTCACTCTGGTAGGTACCAGCCGGGGCACCGTCTCTGCGGCGTCGGTCGCCCGCCACCTGCCGGGAAGGGCAGACCGCGTGGTGCTCAGCGCGACGGTGTTCGACGCGAGCCGCAGCGGCAACGGGCTGGCCGGCTTCGACTACGCGTCCATACGGTCACCGCTGCTGTTCGTGCACCACGCTGACGATGCCTGCCGGCAGACGCCCTACCACCCGGCGAAGCGCCTGGCAGCGACCTATCCACTGGTCACCGTCAGCGGCGGCAGGCCCCCCGAGTCCGGGCCCTGCGATCCGCTCTCAGCGCACGGCTTCTTCGGCAAGGAGGTCGAGACGGTCGAGGCGGTGAAGGACTGGATCCGCGGGCGGTCGTTCGCCACGCAGGTCCACTGACCGGCGCCGCGCGGGGTCAGGCGTGGGTGGCGCTTCGCACGGACGGCGTCGAACCCGCGGCGGCCGCGATCGCCCCCGTCACCCGCGGCAGGTACAGGTGCAGCAGGATTCCCCGGACGCCCAGGAATGCCGCCACCGCTGCCCACAGGCCTGAATTGCCGAACAACGGCATCGCGACATGGACGACCGCAAGGAAGCCGATGAACGCCGCGACCACCGTGTTGCGCATGATCCGGGTGCGCGTCGCGGCGAGGTAGACGCCGTCGTACATGTAGGCCCAGACGGAGACCAGCGGGATCAGCACCGGCCACCAGAGGTAGTCCGCCGCCGTCGCCCGCACCTCCGGGATGCTGGTCAGCAGCGCGATGAACGCCGTGCCGAACACCGCGTAGACGAGCATGTTGAGCAGGCCGACCACGCCCGCCCAAAGGAAGACCATGCGCCGGCCCTGCAGGAACCCGGCCGGGTCCTTGCGCCCGACCGCCTCGCCCAGGATCGTCTCGGCCGCATGGGCGAATCCGTCCAGGCCGAAGGAAGTGAACACCAGGAACAGGTGCAGCACCTGGTTTGCCGCCAGCGGCAGGTCGCCCAGCTCGGCGCTCTTGGCCATGAAGACCGCGCTGACCGACACCACGCACAGCGTGCGCAGCACGATGTCGCCGTTGATGGCGAGCATCCTGCGCAGCCGCGCCGCATCGAGCAGCGGGCTGGCCACGCCGCCCGCCGGCAGGGTCCGCAGGGTGCGGCCCACGCAGGCGAGGCCGAGCGCGAGGCCGGCATACTCCGCGATCACCGACGCCACCGCGACCCCCGCCACGCCCATGCCGAAGCCGAACACGAACAGCAGGTCGAGCACGATGTTCATGCCGTTGGTGAACAGCAGGATCACCAGTGGCGTGCGCACGTTGCGCAGGCCGTACATCCAGCCGATGATCGCGTAGGTGCCCAGCACGGCAGGCAGGGCCCAGACGCGGATCAGGAAGTATTCGCGCGCATAGTGCTCGACCTGCGGGCTGGCATCGATCGCCCAGAGGGCCAGCCCCAGGATCGGAAGCTGGAGCGCGACCAGCGCGGCACCCACCACTGCGGCGAGCAGCAACGCTCGCGCCAGCATCATGCGCACCTCGGCATGGTCGCCCGCACCGCGCGCCTGCGCGGTCGGCCCGGTGGTGCCCATGCGCAGGCAGTTGAACAGGTGGTAGATGAAGTTGAACAGCATCGCGCCGATCGCGACGGCGCCCATGTAGTGGACTTCACCGACGTGCCCGATCACCGCGGTGTCGACGGCACCCAGCAGCGGTACCGAGATGTTGGCAAGGACGATCGGGCCTGCCATCGCCCACACCTGGCGGTGGGTGACCGGTTCAGCCACGCCGCACGCCGCGCACGAACCCGACCGACATCACCAGCCCGAGCGCCATCAGTGGCACGCTGCCGGCCACCATCGTCCAGGTGCCGCCCCCGACCATCGGGTCGAGCAGCGAGCGTCGCGGATCCGCGGGGTGGTACCAGACGCGCACTGCCGTGCCCTCGGGAAACGCGGCCAGCCGTTCGCGGGCAGGCGCCAGCTGCCGCAGGTCTCGCCAGATGCCGTCGCGCTCGCCATGCCAGGTGCGGCCGTCGGCTTCGAACGCATACCGGATGCGCACGTCGTACCAGCCCTTGCGGCCAGGGCTTCCACCCCCCTCGTCCACCTCGACCAGTTCGGCACCCGTCACCCGGCCGTCCGCCTGGGGCCATGCACGCGCAGCCAGGCTCTCGATCAGGCGCGGGCCCGCATGCAGCAGCAGGAAGGTGCCCGCGGCGAGGAACGCAAGCGGGACCATGCCGATCAACAGCAGCTGCGCGAGCCCCGGGCGCGGCCTGGCCGATGCCTGTGCGGGTTGCACCGGCTCAGGGGGACGTGGCGGCCTGGTGCTGCAGCGCGCGCTCCAGCACCCTGGCCACATGCACGGCCCCGCGCTGCGCGCCGTCCCGGATCTGGTGGCGGCAACTGGTGCCATCGGCGACCAGCAGGGCGTCCGGCGAAGCCGCGCGCATCTTCGGCAGCACCGACAGCTCGCCGATCTTCATCGAGGTCTCGTAGTGCTCGGCCTCGTAGCCGAAGCTGCCGGCCATGCCGCAGCAGGTGGCCTCGATCGTCTCGACGGTCAGGCCCGGCACCAGCTTCAGTATCCGCTCGACTGCCGGCATCGCATCGAACGCCTTCTGGTGGCAATGGCCATGCAGCACTGCCCTGCTCTCGCCGATGGCCTTGAGCGGCAACCGCAGGCGTCCGGCCGACAGTTCGTTCGCGAGGAATTCCTCGAACAGGAACGCTGCCGCACCGACCGGCGCAGCCTCGGCCCTCGGCAGCATCGACTGCCATTCGTCGCGCAGGCCGAGCAGGCACGACGGTTCGAGGCCGAC
>JAIENF010000514.1 GCA_019751575.1 Burkholderiales bacterium | reverse complement strand
CCACGCCGCCTGCACCAGATGGTCGGCGGCCGCCTTAGAGGCCGAATAGGGGCTGCGTGGCGAGAACGGCGTGGTTTCGCTGAACGGCGGGTCGTCCGGTTCGAGCGCGCCGAACACTTCGTCGGTGGAGACCTGGATGAAGCGGAACGCGGCACGACCGGCGGCATCGAGGGTGGACAGCCACTCGCGCGCGGCCTCGATCAGGTTGAAGGTGCCGACGATGTTGGTCTGCACGAACGCGTCGGGACCGAGGATCGAACGGTCGACATGGCTCTCGGCGGCGAAGTTCACGATCGCGCCGACCCGATGTTCGCGCAGCAGTCGTGCCACCAGTGCACGGTCGTTGATGTCGCCATGAACGAAGTGGTGGCGGGGATCCCCGGCAAGCCGGTCGAGGCTGGACAGGTTTCCGGCGTACGTCAGCGCGTCGACGTTGACCACCGCGGGCGCGTCCGTGCGGCCCGGCGCCAGCCAGTCGAGCACGAAGTTGGCGCCGATGAAGCCGGCGCCTCCGGTCACGAGGATCGTCGTCATGCCTGCCAGTCCCTGTCCATTGTGTGGTGATTCCGCCCGCTGGCCAGCCGGTGCCTTGCTCGACGCGCGCGCCGGATGCGGTGCCGCGCACCGAACACGAAAGCCCTGCCCGGCGGGCCCGGTTGGAAACCCACTGCCGCATGGAGCGCTGACACGGCAAGGGCGTTCGTCCCGACATGGGCAGGCAGCATCGGCAGCATGCTTCGCGCCCGGCTGACCGCCATCATCGGAACAAGCATGATTGCGACCATGCCGATATTCTAGGCGGATCGATACTTCCGGTGTTGCCCGTGTCTGCCCCCTCCCCCGCGTCCCGTCCGGCTTCGCACCTGCCGCTGCGCAGGATCCTGCTGGTCAAGACCTCCTCGCTCGGCGACGTCGTGCACAACCTGCCGGTGATCGACGACCTGCAGCGCGCGGTGCCCGGGGTAGCGGTCGACTGGCTGGTCGAACAGGCGTTCGCCGAAGTGCCGGCGCTGCATCCGGGCGTGCACGAAGTGATTCCCTGTGCCCTGCGCCGCTGGCGGTCGCGTCCGTGGGCCGCAGAGACGCGCGAGGGCTGGCGTGCGATGCGGGCACGGCTGTCGGCGCAGCCGTACGACCTCGTCGTCGATACCCAGGGCCTGCTGAAGAGCGCGCTGCTCGCGCGGCTGGCGACCGGGCCGACGGCGGGCTTCGACCGGGACAGCGTGCGCGAATCGCTGGCCACGCGCTTCTACCAGCAGGTGTACGCGGTGCCGCGCGCGTTGCATGCCCTGGAACGCAACCGGCAACTGGTTGCCATGGCGGCGGGCTATCCGCTGTCCGCGCCGCCGACCTACGGCCTCGAATTGCGGTCGGGCAGCGTTGCCGGTCGCCCAGGCGCCGGCGACTGGGACCCGCGGGCGCCCTTCGTGGTGTTCCTGCACGCGACCGCGCGCGCCGAGAAGCTGTGGCCGGAGTCCGCATGGATCGCGCTGGGCAGGGAAGTCCACGACCGGCTGGGCCTGCGCGCGCTGCTGCCGTGGGGATCCGAGGTTGAACGTGATCTCGCAGAGCGCCTGGCCCGGTCGATCCCGGGCGCACGGGTCCCGGCACGCACGGGCCTCGCGGAGCTTGCGCGCGGCCTGGCGCAGGCACGCGTGGTGGTTGGCGTCGATACCGGGCTGCTGCACCTCGCATCCGCGGTCGGGGTTCGCTGCATCGGCATCTACGTGGCGACCGATCCTGCCCGCAACGGCCTGTATCCCGCGTCGGTCGGGCCGAACCTCGGTGGCGTGTCGATCGTTCCCGGCCCTGGCGAAGTGCTGGCGGCGGTCTCCCAGGTCACCGCATGGCAGCCTGCATGACCGGACCCGGCGACCCGCGCAAGGCGCCGGCGACGGCCACCGTTGCTGCCGGAGAGTCGGCCGGTGGCACGGACAGCCGCCGCCTGTACACGCTGGGCCTGTGGCTCGCCGCGCCCCTGGTGCTTGCGCGGCTGGCGCTGCGTGCGCGCCGCCAGCCCGAGTACCTGCAGCACCTGGCCGAACGCTTCGGGCGTTATCCGGTGGAGGAGGCGTCGCCGGCGGGCCAGCGGGAATCCCGTGGGCCGCTGTTCTGGCTGCACGCGGTCTCGGTCGGTGAGACCCAGGCAGCGCGGCCGGTCATCGAGGCCCTGCGCGCACGCGTGCCGGACGCACGATTCCTGCTGACCCACATGACGCCGACCGGCCGTGCCACCGCCCGCGAACTGTTCGGCGATGGCGTGCGCTCGGTGTACCTGCCGTACGAATTCCCGTTCGCGGTCTGACGGTTCCTGGAACGCTTCCGGCCGGATATCGGCGTGATCATGGAAACCGAGCTCTGGCCGAACCTCGTCTCGTGTTGCCAGCGCTCCGGCGTACCGTTGTACCTGGTCAATGCCCGCCTGTCGGAACGGTCCGCGGGGCGCTACCGCCGATTCCCGAGGCTGACGGCCCATGCCCTGCGCGGCCTGGCCGGCATCCTCGCGCAGGCGGATGCGGATGCGGACCGATTGCGCGCGCTCGGCGCGCCGGCCGTGACGGTGGCCGGCAACGTGAAGTTCGATGCGCTGCCGCCGCCGTCGCTGGTCGAACTCGGCGGACGCTGGCGCGCCGCCTGGCAGGGACGACCGGCCTGGATCGCCGCCAGCACCCGCGAAGGCGAGGAGCCCCTGGTGATCGAGGCCCTGCGCGCGGTGCAGGTGCCCGGTGCGCTGCTCGTGCTGGTGCCGCGCCATCCGCAGCGCTTCGATGATGTCGCGCGCCTGCTCGACCAGGCCGG
>JAIENF010000658.1 GCA_019751575.1 Burkholderiales bacterium | reverse complement strand
TCATCATTGACGACCACGAGGTTCACCGAAGGTTCGTGGATCCGCATCAGCGACGAAGGATCGTCGCTGGAGACCACGCGCATCGCCTGCGCGCCTTCATTGCTGCGGCCGGTGGCCGCGAATCGTCCGGAGAGGGCCTGCTTCATGTCGGAAGTCTTTCCACGGGATGCCGGAGCTTGCACCGGCCGCCTCCTTTATGCAACACTTTTGCGCCACTCAGTTGCATTTGATGGAGCGAAAATGCCGATATCCCGCACCCGCCCCGCGGTTCGCCCCGCACCGCTGCCGAAGGTCGCCTCGACCCTTGTTGTCTGCCTGGGCATCGTCTGCGCCAGCGACCAGGCGCGCACGGCGCAGCAGCCGACGCTGCCCGAGGTCGTGGTGTCAGGCACCGGCTTCGACGGACTGACCCTGGACGACACCAGCACCACCGGCAGCCGCCTCGGCTTCCGGCTGCGCGACATCCCGGCCTCGGTGGATGTCGTCTACCAGCGCAACCTGCAGGACCGGGGCGCACGTACCGTGGTCGATGCACTGCAGGGCGTCACCGGACTCACCGGCGCAGTGCGGGCGGGTGCACCCGGCGTGTACTCGTCGCGCGGCTTCGTCGAGAACGGGATATCGCTGCTCTACGACGGCATCCGCGTCGGCGCGTCGACCGTGTACACCCGGCCCTACGATGCGTTCAACTTCGATCGGATCGAGGTAATGCGCGGACCGGCGTCCGCGCTGCATGGCGACAGCGCGGTCGGGGGCGTGATCAACTACGTGCGCCGCGCACCGTCGGCCGGGCCGGTGCGGATCGAGGCGTTGGCCTCGATGGGCAGCCACTCGAACCTGCGCCTCGGCGCTGCCGCCAGCGGCAGCCTCACGCCGTCGACCTCGTTCGTGCTCAGTGCCGTGGGGCGCAGCGGGGACAGCTTCGTCGACCAGAACTCTACCGCCGAGGGGCACCTGGTCGGCGGGCTCGCATTCGACCTCGGCGGGGGCAGGCGCCTGCTGCTCGAGACCGACTACTGGCGCAGTTCCACCGACAACGCGTACTGGGGCACGCCGCTGGTGAACGGCCGGATCGATCCTGCGCTGCGGCGCGCGAACTACAACATCTCGCCCGACAACCAGTACCTCGACTCTGTATGGTGGACGCGCGCGGCGCTCGACTACGGGCTGGGCGGCTGGCAGGCACGGACGCAGGTCTATCTCTACCGGGCCGACCGCAACTGGAAAAACTTCGCGGCGCCGCGCTACAACACGGCGACCGGGCCGGGCGCCCCGTTCGCACCGAGCGTGACGGTGCGCGAAGTCGAAGACCTGGTGTACGACAACGACCAGCTGGGATTGCGCCACGAGATGCGCACCGAAGGCAGCGTACGCGCCATGCGCTATCGCTTCGTC
The DNA here is from genome assembly GCA_019751575.1 of Burkholderiales bacterium. Taxonomy (GTDB): domain Bacteria; phylum Pseudomonadota; class Gammaproteobacteria; order Burkholderiales; family CAIKXV01; genus CAIKXV01. The sequence continues at coordinate 1,396 of JAIENF010000658.1, read as the reverse complement.
GCCGGGCTGGACCTCAGCCGGTCTTCGTTCGAAAGCCCGCGCTTCCAGGCAGGACCTACCAATGCGATCGCGGTCGATCCGCTGAACCCGGGCAGCCGGTCGTTCGCGGCGTTCGCCGGTCCGCGCGACCGCTTGCGCGCCGCCGACATCGACACCACCGCGCTCTACACCGAGGCCAGCCTGGACCTGACGCAGCGCCTGCGGGCGTTCGGCGGCTATCGCTTCGATTCGCTCGAGGTACGCACCCGGTTCCAGAACCCCGGTGGCGCAGTCCAGCAGGGTGCCCGCGACTATTCGCTGAACAACTATCGGCTAGGGCTGTCGTTCGCCGCGACACCGGGCACCACGGTCTACGGTGCGGCGTCGACCGGCAACGAACCGGTGGACAACTCCGGCTTCGCATTCATTGCGCCGGCCGACCTCCAGCAGACAAGCCCGACCAGCGCCACCCAGTTCGAGCTCGGCACCAAGCACCAGTTCGCCGGCGGCCGCGCGGAGGTCACGACGGCGGTATACCAGGTGACCCGCAAGAACGCGCTCAGCGCCGATCCGCAGAACCCGGGTGGACCGCGCCTGCTCGTCGGCGAGCAGAGTGCCCAGGGCGTCGAGGTCGCAGGAGCGTGGCGCATCAGCCGCGCGATCGCAGTGTTCGGCAACCTCGCCTCGGTCGACGCGCAGTACGACCGCTTCGTCTCCGGCGGCGTGAACGTGGGCGGCAACCGGCCGCGGATGGTGCCCAAGCTGGTGGCCACTGCAGGCCTGTCGGTGCGCCCGATGCCCTCGCTGGAACTGTCGGGCATCGTGCGGCGCGTCGGCGACAACCCGCTGAACGACACCAACACCGTGTTTCTGCCCGCCTACACGGTAGGCGACCTGTTCGCGCGCTACCGAGTGTCGCGCGACCTCGATGTCACCGCAGCCGTCCGCAACGTCGCCGATCGCGTCTACGCCGACTGGGGCATCCAGTTCCTCGGCGCCCAGGTCGCGAACCTCGCCCCACCGCGGACGTTCGAACTGAGCCTGCGCGCCCGCTTCTGACCCGGTGCCCCGGATGCGAACGCATTGACAGGCGGGACACATCGATACATCATTCCTGCAATCGTTGGATTGACAGATCGTCGATCGGAACCCGGACACCCGATGAGCGTTGCCAGAGTCGCGAAACCCGCATGCACCCATGCCGCCACGGCGCCGGCCCCGCTCGCCTGCACCCCCCGGCAGCTGGAGGCGGCCGCCGCGATGTGCCGGGCGATGAGCGACCCGGCGCGGATGCGGCTGCTGGTACTGCTTGCCGAGCGCGAGCGGTGCGTGTCGGAGATCGTCGCGCATGACGAATCGCGCCTGACCAGCATCTCGGCCAGGCTGCAGATGCTGCACGCGGCCAAGCTGGTCGCAC
>JAIENF010000759.1 GCA_019751575.1 Burkholderiales bacterium | reverse complement strand
TCGCCGTTCGAGTCGATCAAGGACGTGATAGCCGCGTCCCGCGCGAAGCCGAACAGCGTCCGCTACGGCTCTTCCGGGATCGGCACCGGCCCGCATCTCGCAGGCGCGATGCTTTCCAGCCTGGCGAAGATCGAGATGATCCATGTGCCGTACAAGGGTGCGGCGCCGGCGCTCGTCGACGTGCTGGGCGGGCAGATCGAGATGATCGCCACCACCATCCTGTCGTCACAGCCGATGATCCAGTCGGGCAAGCTGCGCGCGCTGGCGGTGACCTCCGCCAAGCGGGCGGGGACGCTGCCGAACGTGCCGACCGTCGCCGAGAGCGGCGTGCCGGGATTCGAGGCAACCTCCTGGCTGATGCTGCTCGGCCCGTCGAAGATGCCGCGCAAGGTCGTTGCCCGGCTGCATGAAGAGACCGCACGCTTCATCGAGCAGGCCGACGTGCGCAAGCGGGTCGCCGCCGACGGTGGCGAGCCGGTCGGCTCCTCGCCCGAGCAGGCGGCGGCCTACCTGAAGAGCCAGGTCGAGCGCTGGGGGCAGGTGATCCGCGCGGCTGGCGTGCAGCCGGAAGCCTGAGTCGGCGCGTCCCGGAATCCTGGAAGGTGAGGCGAACGTGACGCCCGACAAGCAGGTGGAACGCTGGCAGCAGGAGCGGCGGACATGGACATAGTCGTGATGCCCGGGGACGACATCGGCCCCGAGATCGTCGAGGCAGCGATGCAGGTGGTGCGCGTGGCCGAGCGCAAGCTCGCGCTGGGTCTGTCCTTCGAGACGGTGGATGTCGGCATGCCGAGCTTCCGCAAGGTCGGCTCGACACTGACCGATGCAGCGGTCGCGAAGGCGGTGGCAGCCGACGGCGTGATCCTCGGTCCCTGCGGCATGACGCTCTACCCGCCGCGCGACCAGGGCGGCATCAACGTCCCCGGTACGATCCGCAAGCGGCTCGACCTGTACGCGAACCTGCGTCCGGCGCGGTCGCGGGCCTCGGTGCCCGATGCCCGGCGCGGCATGGACATGCTGATCGTGCGCGAGAACACCGAGGGCTTCTACTCCGACCGGAACATGTTCATGGGCATCGGCGAATTCATGCCGACGCCGGACCTCGCGATTTCCGTGCGCAAGATCACGCGGCAGGCGTCGCGCCGCATTTCGAGGGTCGCGTTCGAGTGGGCGATGCGACGGCGCAGGAAGGTGACGGCGGTCGGCAAGCAGCATGTGCTGCAGATGTCCGACGGACTGTTCATGCAAGAGGCGTACGCCGCGGCGAAGGCCAACCCGGCGGTCGAGTTCCACGAGTTCGACGTCGATGCGATGGCGGCCGAACTTTACAGCCGGCCCGAGCGCCATGACGTGGTGCTGCTCACGAACATGTTCGGAGACATCCTGTCCAATGCCGCAGTGGCGATCTCCGGCGGCCTCGGGCTGGCTGCTGCGCTGAATGCCGGGGACGACCACGCGGTCGCCAATGCCGGCCATGGATCGGCGCCGGACATCGCCGGCAAGGGCATCGCCAACCCCACCGGCATGATCCTGTCCACCGCCATGCTGTTCGAATGGCTCGGGGTGAAGCATTCGAAGCCGGCGCTGGTCGAGGCGGCGGATGCGATCACCGCCGCGGTCGACGTGGCGCTGGCCGATGATGCAGCACGCACCGGCGACCTCGGCGGCAGGGGCAACACCCGGCTGTTCGCCGAGCGGGTCGTCGCGGCGCTGGCTTGAACCTGCCGAGCCATGGGTCGTTGAACGCCGGGCCGCAGCTCGGCTGCATCGCGGACGATTTCACCGGTGCGACCGACCTCGCGAGCACGCTGGTCGCGCAGGGCATGCGCACGGTCGTGCTGCCGGGCGAACCGGTGCCAGGCCAGCCGGTGCCGCAGGCGGACGCGCTGGTCGTGGCGCTGAAGTCGCGCTCGATCCCCGCAGCCGATGCGATCGCCCTGTCGCTCGCGTCGCTGCGCTGGCTGCAGCAGGCAGGCTGCCGGCAGTTCTTCTTCAAGTACTGTTCCACCTTCGACTCGACCGACGCCGGCAACATCGGTCCGGTCGCTGAAGCACTGCTCGATGCGCTCGGCGCCCCGTTCACGCTGGCCTGTCCGGCCTTTCCGGCGAATGCCCGCAGCGTGTATCGGGGCTACCTGTTCGTCGGCGACCGGCTGCTGTCGGAGTCGGGCATGCGCGACCACCCGCTCACCCCGATGACCGACCCATCGCTGGTGAGGGTGCTGTCCCGGCAGCTCCGCGGCGAAGCAGGGCTGGTCGGATTCGAGGCGGTGGAACAGGGCGCGCCGGCCGTGCTCGAGGCGATGCGCGCGCTGCAGTCTCGCGGCATCCGGGTGGCGATCGCCGATGCGTTGAGCGAGCGGCACCTGATGACCCTGGGCGAAGCCTGCGCCGGACTGGCGCTGGTCACCGGCGGATCCGGCATGGCGATGGGCCTGCCGGCAAACTTCCGTGCGCTTGGCTGGCTGCCTGCGTCGGACAGCTCGGCGCTGCCTCCGGTGGACGGCTTCAAGGCGGTGATCGCCGGCAGCTGCTCGACGATGACGCGCGAGCAGGTGGCCGCGATGCGCGGCTGGGCACCGTCCTGGTTCGTCGACCCGGCGACGCTCGACGACGAAGGGGCGGCCGTGATGCAGGCACTCGACTGGGCGCGGCCGAAGCTGGCTGCCGGCCCCGTGTTGCTCTATTCGACCGCCGCGCCCGATCGGGTTGCCGAGGCGCAACGCCTTCTCGGTGCCGACGCGGGGCCGCGGGTCGAGCGGGTGCTGGCGGGCATCGCCC
>JAIENF010000774.1 GCA_019751575.1 Burkholderiales bacterium | reverse complement strand
CGAGGTCGGCGCGATACACCCGCGCGTCGCTGCCGAGTGCTCGCGCCTCCGCAGCGACGGCTTCGATCGCTGCCGTGTCGCGCCCCGCCAGCGACAGGCCGGCACCGGCCCGCGCGAACGCGAGCGTGATCGCCCGCCCCATGCCCTTGGCCGGACCGGTGACCAGGACTACCTTCCCCTTGAATTCCGCGTGCTGCATCGCTGCCTCCATGTCCGTCGGCAACGAACGCTGTCAGGTACGGCGTGCGATCACCGCCACCGGGCCGCCGCCGTCGGGCCCCTGGTGCTCGGCGCCACCGGACACGAACAGCTGCGTGTCGCCGAACACGCCGGCGAGCACGCCACCGACCAGCGCGCGGGCGTGGCGCGAGGCGTGGATGTCGCTGTCGTCGAGCATCACGTGCCGGTGGCCGCGGATGAGCCCGGAGCGAGAGGGCTCGGCCTTGCACAGGACGGCCGCGACGCGCCCGGTGTCGGCGCGCAGCGCGCGTCCGGTCGGCAGGCCTGCGGATTCGAGTGCCTCTTCCACGGCATGCACGTCGATCGCATCCTGCATCACGCCATGGCCGATGACCAGGTCGCCGCACCAGCCTGCGCTGTTGCCGAGCACCATCACCTGGTTCTCCATCAGTTCGATCCCGGCGGAGGTGCTGGCCCGGCCGGACCAGAGCGAATCGTCATGGCAGACCGATGCATCGTTGACCCTGCCCGGGTCGATCTCGCCCAGCGCGATCGCGACGCCGAGCGCCGAGGCACCCCGCGAGTAGCCCATCGACAGATAGGTGTCCTCGGTCGCCACGCCATGCCCGCGTGCAGCGGCCTCGGCGATGCGCGCCTTGGTCAGCAGCGGGCATTTCACCTGGACATAGTGCACGTCCGCCGCCGACGCGATGCCGGCCTGCGCCATCGCACTGCGCACCGCGGCTGCGGTGGCTTCGACCTGTGCCATGCGCCCGAGCTGTTCCGGCCTGAACACCGGCGTCGACGCGGTGCCGATCGCCAGCGAAGGCGACAGCCCGGAGGCCAGGCGGCCATCATGTACCTCGAACACCAGCCAGTGCGGCGACAGCCCGCCCTCTGTGCCACCGGACATCACGAAGGCCACCCTGCGGTACACGCTGTCGGGGTCTTCGCCGCAGCGCCCGGCGATCGCCATCTTGAGCGCCTGGGTGGCGAAGCCGCGGCTGAAATCGTTCACGCAGCCGTTGCCTTCGGTCTTGCCGAGCACGGCGACGATCCGGTGCGGGTCCACGGTGCCGGCATCGATCGCAGCGAGCAGGGCGGACGCATCGTCGGGCGAAGCCGCGGGAAGTCGGTGCACCCTTGCATGGCGGAGCGTAGTCATGGCCGGACTATGGTCCGCTCCGGCTGCCGTGACCAGTTCCATTTTTCGACAGGAGCGCTGCCGCCACGGCAGCACTCTTCCGGTCGGCGGCGGGCGCCGGGGAAGCGGGCTCAGCCGCCGGCGAGTCGCGCCCGCAGCTGCTCGGTGAACACCGCTGCGGCGACCGGCAGCGAGCGCCCACGGCGCACGCCGAGGATCAGCTTGCCGGCGCGCAGCCCGGCATCGGCCAGCGGCAGCGCACGCAACCCTGTGTCATCCCGGATCGCCGCCAGGCCCGCGCCGACCTGGAAACAGATCGTGTCGGACTGGCGCGCCAGCGTCTTCATCATCTCGACCGAGTTGGTCACCAGCACCGGCTCCAGCCGGATCGAGGCGCGCGCGAGGAAGCTCTCCAGGAGCACCCTCCCCCCCAGCGAGCCATCGCCCAGCGCGAGCGGGTAGGCCTGGCAATCGCGCAGCCGCAGGCTCTTCGACCCGGCGAGCGGATGCCGGGCGGACATCACCGCATGGAGTTCCTGCGACACTTCGGCCAGGGGCTGGAAGTCGATGTCCGGCGACGGATTGAAGGTGATCCCCAGCGCCGCCGTCTCGCCGACGACCGCCTGCACCACCTCGTCGGCGCCGGCGATGCGCACTTCGAAGCGCACTCGCGGATGCCGCGTGCGGAAGGCGACGATCTCCTCGGGCAGCAGCGTCGCCGCCACGGCCTCGATCGCGGTCACCACGACGGTGCCGCCGCGCAGGCCGCTCAGGTCTTCGATGCGCGAACGCACCAGCTCGAGCCCCTGCACCGATTCGCGGCAATAGCGGATGAACAGTTCGCCGGCCGCGGTCAGCTGCACGCCCCGCGCCTTGCGTTCGAAGATCGGCGCGCCGAGCTCGCGCTCGATCTCCTGCACCTGACGGGTGAGCGCGGAGGACACGATGTGCAGCTTTTCCGACGCCTTGCGGATCGACCCGAGCCGGGCAACCAGTTCGAGCGCCCTGAGGATGTGGATGTGGCGCACGAACGAAGGCTCCTCTCGCGGTGGGCGCTCGGGTTTGTATACCTTGGCCGGCGGGAATCGGTCAACGCCGCCAGCCTCGTGAGAAACTACCCGGGTCCCCACGCAGCCGAAGCCACCGATGGATAGTTTCGAACAGGCCCGACAGTTGTTCCTGGACGGCCTCGCCTGCCTCGGCAGGAACGACCTGCAGGCCGCGGACGCCCGTTTCTCGGCGTCGCTGGAACACCTGCCCGACCGCCCGTCGACGCTGACCAACCGGGCCGCCGTGCGGCTGAGGCTCGGGCGGCTGGACGAGGCCGAGTGCGATGCCCGCAGGGCGGCGGCGGTCGACCCGGCCTTTGCCGACGCGTGGCTGAACCTGGCGCTGATCGCGCTCGATCGACGCGATCCCGAGGCAGCGGCAGCTCACCTCCAGACCCTGCTCGCGC
>JAIENF010000182.1 GCA_019751575.1 Burkholderiales bacterium | reverse complement strand
GGAGGTCGGGCTGGGCGGCATCGGTCTGCGCCAGCGACTGCGCGGCCCGGACCGACGCCTCGCGGTCGCCGGTGACAACGAACCCGCGATTGGGCTCGCGGGCGGCGACGCCGGCCCGCTCGAGCAGCAGCAGCGCACGCTCGATCGGCGAGCGCGAGACGTCATGGCGCAGCGCGAGCTCGGCGCTCTTCAGGCGCGTGCCCGTCGGCAGCAGGCCTGCGTCGATGTCGGACAGGATGCGCCGGGCGATGCGGCGCACCAGCGGGCTGGAGGAGGGCGTCATCGGCGACGGGCGGGCGGACAATCCGGTCGGGCCTGGCGGTCAGCCTGCGTCGAACGCCGTCGCGCGTCCGTCGGGCGGTGCCACCTTCGCCTGCGCGGCCTCGCTTGCCAGCGCGCGGATGACGTCCGCGGTGACCGGGATGCCGCTGACTGCACGCCGCGCGGCCGTGCGCGCCTCGGGCTCGCCGGGGATCAGGATCTCGTCGCAGCCTTCGGCGCGCGGCATCGCCTTCACCCGGTCGATCATCTCGTCCATCCGGTCGCGGTACTGCTGCATCGGCATGAACAGGTCGGGGCGGAACGCGATGAACAGGTGGCCGACATCCTGCGGGCCGGAGAGATCGAAGTAGAGGCTCTTCACGCCGGCGCCGAAGGCCGAGCCGGTCAGCACGCCGGAAAAGATGTCCATCATGAACGCGATCGCCGAGCCCTTCACGCCGCCGAAGGGCAGCAGCACGCCTTCGAAGGCCGCCTGTGCGTCCGTCGTCGGGCGCCCCTCGTTGTCCAGCGCGAGGCCGAGCGGGATCGGTTCCCCCTTGCTCGCGGCGAGCCGGATCTTGCCGCGCGCGATCACCGTCATCGCGAGGTCGAGCACGTAGTCGCCGCGCTTGCCACCCGGCGCGCCGACCGCGAGCGGTGCCGCGCCGTGGAAGTTGGTGCGTCCGCCCCAGGCCGGCATCGCCGGCGAGGAGTTGGTGAAGGCCATCGACACCATTCCGGCCTCGATCGCCTGCATCACGTAAAGGGCGGCCATGCCGTAGTGCGTGCTGCGCCGGATGCCGACCATGCCGATGCCGGTGGTGCGGGCGATGGCGATCGCCTCGTCCATCGCGCGATGGCCGACAACGAAGCCGATGCCATCATCGCCGTCGATCGATGCGACCGCCGGGGCCGGGCGCTCGATCTTCAGCGCCGGCGTCGGGTTGATCGCCTGGGCGCGCAGCCGCTTGCAATAGATCGGGATGCGCGCGACGCCATGCGAGGCGAGGCCGCGCAGGTCGGCCGCGACCAGGTCGCGCGCGACGGTGGCCGCGTCGCCGGCCGGGAGGCCATGCGCGATGAACATCCCGGTGCCGAAGGACACCAGTTCGTCGGCGCTGAAGTATCGTGTGCCGTCGTCGTGCGCGGGGTCGGTCATGGTCCGTGATCGCGTGCTGCGGAAGGGGTTCCAGTTTGCATTTTCAGCCTTGAAAATGCAAACTCCGGCACGCTCAAGGTTCAAACGGAAAAGGAACAGCCATGTTCGAAGGCTTTCGGGAAATGATGGTGCCGACCAGCGATCCGGATTGCCGGATCAAGCTGCGCGTCGGCGGCAAGGGGCCGGCCGTGCTGCTGCTGCACGGCAACCCGCTGACCCATGTCACCTGGTACCAGATCGCGCCCCGGCTGGCCGACCGCTATACCGTCGTCTGCGCAGACCTGCGCGGCTATGGCGACAGCGACAAGCCGCGTGGGCTGCCCGACCATTCGAACTACTCGTTCCGCCGCATGGGGCAGGACATGGTCGACGTGATGAAGGCGCTCGGCTTCGACGAATTCATGGTCGCAGGGCACGACCGCGGCGCGCGCACTGCACACCGGATGGCGCTAGACCACCCGGAGAAGGTGAAGAAGTTCGCCAGCATCGAGATCATCCCGACCCATTGGCAACTGAACAACATGAAGTGGACCTACGCCGCCCACTCCTACCACTGGTTCTTCTTCGCGCAGCCGTTCGACTTCCCCGAGAAGCTGCTCGAGGGCAAGGAGGAGTACTACATCCGGCGCAAGTTCGCGAAGCAGGGCGAGGGCAAGTTCAGCGACGAGACGATGGCGGAGTATGTCCGTTGCTGCACGCCGGAGCATATCCACGGCATGTCCGAGGATTACCGCGCGACGCTGTCGGTCGACTTCCCGCTGGACACGATCGACTGGGAAGCGGGCAAGCGGGTGACCTGTCCGATGCTGGTGATGTGGGCGGAGAAGAGCCATACCCAGCGCGAGTTCAGCGCGGTCGATGCCTGGCCGCACTATGCGACCGACATCCGCGGCTTCCACAAGCTGCAGTGCGCGCACTATCCGATGGAAGAGGCACCCGACGAGACCTACGAGAAGCTCGCCGCATTCTTCGACGAGTAAGCTGTAGCCGTGGCAGTGCAATCTCGCACTGCCCGGGCCCGGCGCGCAGACGCCGGCCAAGATGGAGGATATCGATGGAAATCGAACTGAAGCGCCGTGGCGCACGGCACGAGCGGCTTGCCGCCGCCGGCATGGCGGCCATCGCCGCGACGATCCTTGCTGCACTCCCCGCGCCGGCATCGGCGCAGAACTACCCGGTCCGGCCGGTGCGGCTGATCGTGCCGTTCGCGCCGGGTGCCGCGTCCGACATCACCGGCCGCCTCGTCGCGCAGAAGCTGGGCGAGGGCTTCAACCAGTCGTTCGTGGTCGACAACCGGCCCGGCGCCGGTGGCAACATCGGCCATGACATGGCGGCGAAGGCGCCGCCGGACGGCTACACG
>JAIENF010000594.1 GCA_019751575.1 Burkholderiales bacterium | reverse complement strand
CCTGCAGCCGCGAATCCTCCGGGAAAGCCTTGCACCCCAGTTCCGCATTGGCGAACGCTTCGCGCAGCCGACCGTGCCGTTCGAGGTACTCCGTCACTTGGTGATAGCCCGCCGCCTCGGACAGGTCCTCACGCATCACCGCCAGCGCGCCGTCGACGTCGCCCATGGCATCCAGTTGTGCCAGATGCATACGTTCGAGAGTCCATAGCCGCACGTCGCGTTCGGTGTCGCGCTCGGTCGGGGGCGGTCGTTGCCGGCGAGTTCCGGCCTGGGTCATCAACGCGTCGTGCTCGGCCTTGGCGGCGGCCGTGGCGTCCTTGGCCTGGCGCCAGCGTTCGGCAAGCGCTTTGCGGTAGCGGGTGAGGGCGGGCTCGCCCATTGCCGCCTCCGCCGCTGCGGTGTCGAAGCAACCGAACGGATCGTCCAGCAGCAGTTGCAGGTAGGTGTCACCGAACGCGGCCGGCTGGGGGCCGGCGCGCTCGAGGGCGGCCACCCACTCGGCGCCGATCGCCTGGATCAGGCCGCCGATGTTGCCGTCGGAGTCGTCCGCCTGCATCAGCACGGCCCAGCCGCGGCGCATGGCGTGCAGGCACAGTGCCACCGCACCGGCCGGGTCCTGCGCCCGGGCCTGACCCAGCAAAGGCAGCACCGCCTCGGCGCGGTGCACGTAGGCGTGGCTTTCGCGCCAGGAGACGAAACCTTGGCCAGGCGACAGGATCTCGGTGACCAGCGCTTTCAGCGCCTTCGGGTCGGCTGCTCCATCGCGGGTCTCGCTGAGCTTGCGCCACTGCTGCAACTCGCGCGCGATCTCGTGATCACGATCGGCCAGGTCGAGCAGCCGGCCGGCCAGCACCGCTGCGTCCTGGGCCTGCAGGAAGTCCTGCAGAGCCTGGCGGCGATCCTGAACCGTCGTCGCCCGCTTGGCGCCGGCCTGCACCTTCATGCGCGCCTCGTCGTCGACCGCCGGCACCTCGCCGCTCAGCCGGTCGCGCCAGACCAGCGCCAGGGCCACCTGGTGCTTGCAGAACCAGCCGTCCTGGGCATTCGCACATTCGCAGGCGCCTTCCACCTCGCCTTCGTGGATCCACACCTCGGTTTCATAGGTGTCGCTGCCGGCGACCTGCGCGTAGATGGCCGGGGTATCGCCGGGCTCTTCCGACAGCACTTGCACGGCGCCGGAGGTGGCGTAGGTCTTGCCGCGCTGGAAGATCGCAGCGCTGCTGGCGCGACGCAGCGCGCTGTCGCTCAATGCCGCGATCAAGGCCGGGGTTTCGTGATGTGGGGTGGGCGGTTCGGTGTTGCTCATGCTGCGCCCATCGTAGGGGGGTTGACGGTTGCGTGACACCAACTCGCGGGCCCGCGCGGTCGAGCGCCGTCGATGCGAGCGACGTTGCGCATTCCCGCGGGCAGATGGAGCGGTCCGGCGCCAGCGCAGGGGTTGATGAGCCGGATTGTCGCGAGAGCATGAATCGTCGGAATGTCCCGACGCCCACGAAGGAGTGCCGTCATGGCCCCTCCCAACGCACAACGCGTTCTCGTCGAGCACGGCGGCTCGATCGCCGTGCCGACCCTCCTGGGGCAAGGCCCCGCCCGCATCCCCACCGGCGGCAAGATCCGCGCCGGCATCAAGGTGCTCACGCGCAAGGCGGCCGAGCAGCCCAAGGCGCAGGCGATCTACGACCAGGGGGTGGCCACGGGCCAATCCTTCGAGCAGATCGAGCGCGCGATCGCCGAGGCCTTGCCCGACCTGAAGACGCCGCTCGTGCCGCGCAATGTTCAGTGGTTCACCGTGCGGGCGCAGGACTTTCCGAACCCGGGAATCGCCGAGCAGATTCTCGAAGCACATGGCGAGGACCGGGGTGAGGGCCGTCGCCTCTACCGCTTCCCGGTGGTGTTTCCGACGGACCACTGGCAGACGGTCATGCCCCACGAACTTGCAGCCTGGGGAACGCACGAGAAGCACTTCTGGTCGCAGTACTCGGCCGACGGCAGGGTTCGCCACTGCATGACCCATGCACCGGTGCCCGTCGATGACACCGGCCGGCGCACCATCCGCCTCTTCGGCGGGCGCAAGACCGTGGTTCGCGATGCCAACGGTGGCGTCTGCGAGCCCGAGTCCTGCCCCGAGTACCAGCAGCGCCAGTGCAACCTGAGCGGCCGCTTCCTGTTCTTCATCCCCGGCATCCGCTCGATCAGCGCGTTCGAGCTGCACACCAACAGCTTCTACGCGATGAACGCGGCGATCCGGAAGTTCGAGACGGTGGGCTTTCTGCGCGGCGGACGCATCTCGGGCTTCCTGGACCGGCAGCGCACGCCGTTCTACCTGACCAAGACGCTCATGGAGGTGGCCCATATCGACGAGCACGGACGCGCCTTGCGCGTGCCCCAGTGGATCATCGACCTGGAGGCGCCGGTGGACGTGACCACCTTGCTTCGCGAAAACGAGGACATCGAAGCGACGCTCGTCCAAGCGAACCTGGCGAGCCAGATCCTCGAGCACGATCGAAGGGTGTCACCCGCAGAGACGGTGGTGGCCGTCGCGCTCGAAGCGCCGAGCCCGGCCGTGGTGATGCCTGCGTTCGTCGAGCCGCCACCGCGCGCCGGACACCCGACCCTCGAGCAACTGATGGCCCGCGTCCAGGCCGGCGGGATCGCCCCGGACCTGTACCAGACCTATGCCGATCGCCGGTGGGGCACGGGCTGGAAGATCAATCCTCATGGACGGGCCCGGGCCTGGAACGAGCTTGAGCGCTACCGCAGCGAC
>JAIENF010000158.1 GCA_019751575.1 Burkholderiales bacterium | reverse complement strand
TATCCGGCTGGTCGCCGGACAGCAGCATCACCGTTCCCCCGGCCGCGCGCAACCCGGCGACGAGTTCATGTGCGCCGGGGCGCAGCTGGTCGGCCAGCAGGAAGGTCGCCAGCACGCCCTGTGCATCGCCGAGCAGCACGCAGGTCTCGCCGCGCTGCATCGCGGCCAGCGACACGGCGTCGGTGGCCACCGGCAGACGTTGCGCCTGCCCCGTACCCGTCCCCGGGCCCGGCGGCCGGACAGACAGCGCAGCGACGAATTCCGGCGTCCCGAGCCTCAGCATCACGCCGTCGACCACGCCCTCGACGCCGCCGCCCGGCACATGGCGAAGCGACTCGACCGTCGGCGGCTGGCTGTCGGCACCGGCCGCGCGCAGCGCTTCACGCACATGGCCCGCGAGCGCCAGGCCGAGCGGGTGTTCGGAGCGCTGCTCCAACGCAGCGACTGCACGCATCAGGTGCGCGTCCGGCACCCGCTCGCCCGACCGCCTCGCTGCCGGCACGGGCTGGAACTGCGTGACCCGGAGCCGCCCGGTGGTGAGCGTACCGGTCTTGTCGAACACGAACACCGTTGCCCGCGCCAGCGTCTCGATCGCATGGCCACGCGTCGGCAGCAGGCCCACGCGTGCCAGTCCGCTCGCCGCTGCCGCCAGCGCAGCCGGAGTGGCGAGCGACAGCGCGCAGGGACAGGTGATCACCAGCACGGCGACCGTCACCCACAGTGCCCGGGCCGGATCGTGCCATCCCCACCACAGGGCGGTGGCTGCAGCGACGGCCAGCAGGCCCAGCACGAACTGGCCGGCCACCCGGTCTGCAAGGGCCGCCAGCGGCGGCCTCTCCGATGCCGCGCGATCGAGCAGCCGCACGATGCCGGCAAGCACCGTCTGCTCGCCGATGCGTTCGACCTCCATGACAAGGGGCGACACCAGGTTGACTGCACCACCGGTGACCGGCGCGCCGGCGCCGCGCAAGACCGGGCGGCTCTCGCCGGTCAGCAGCGCTTCGTCCACTTCGCCCTCGCCGTCCAGCACGCGGCCATCGGCCGGGATGCGTTCGCCCGGCCGCACCAGCAGCACGTCGCCAGCCTTCAGCCGGACCACCGGCACGGTCTCGACCGGCAGCTGCGCCGGCCATGCAGTGAACACGCTGGCGGTGGCCGGGATCAGCCGGGCCAGTTCATCGGTCGCGCGCGCGGCGCGCGCACGCACCTGGGATTCGAGGTAGCGAGCGCCGAGCAACAGGAAGACGAACATCGTCACCGAGTCGAAGTAGACATCCCCGACGCCGGTGAGGGTCGAGAACACGCTCGCCGCGAACGCCGCCCCGATCCCGATCGCCACCGGCACGTCCATGCCGACGCGCCATGCATGCAGGTCGCGCCAGGCGGAGCCGAAGATCGGCGCTGCGGAATACACGACCACCGGTAGCGTGAGGACCAGGCCGGCCCAGCGCATCAGCCGGTCGACATCCTCCGTCATGTCTCCGCCGGCGATCCAGACCGGGAACGCATACATCATCACCTGCATCATGCCGAGCCCGGCGATCGCCAGCCGCGACAGCGCACGCTTGCGCTCGCGCCGATGCAGGTCATCCACCCGTGAAGCGTCATAGGGACTTGCCCGATAGCCGATGTTCCCGACCGCCGCGAGTATCGACGACAGCGACCCTCGGCCGGCGTCCCAGCGCACCCGCGCGCGGCGGGTCGCATAGTTCACTTCGACCCGCGTGACGCCGGGCACGCGCTCGAGCGTGCGCTCGACCAGCCATACGCAGGCGGCACAGGTGATGCCTTCGACCAGCAGGGCGGCTTCGCGTTCGTCGCGCGTTCCGCCCCCGGGCATCGCGTGCCCGGGCGCGCCTTCCTCCACGGAGCGCACGAACGGTGCCTGCACCGCCGGATCGTCGTACAGCAGCAGTTGCGCGAGCGATGGCGGCATCGAATCGGCCGCTGTCGCCGGCATGGCCTCGCGATGCTGGTAATAGCGTTCCAGGCCGCCATCGACGATCGCCTGTGCCACGGCGCGGCAACCCGCGCAGCACATCTCGCGCGTCCGTCCGCCGATCGCGACGGTCAGGCCTGAGGCCCCACCGAGCGGGAGTCCGCAGTGGAAGCAGCCACCCGCGGCAGGCCCGGCGAACGCCAGGGCCTGGCTGCCGTCATCGCCGCGGGATGCCCCGGATGTCGATTCCGAATCCTTCACCCGCACGGGCCTCCCGCATCATCGTCGCCTAGAACTTGTAGCCGATGCCGACACCCATGATGACCGGATCTATCTTCAGGCTGGACACGAATGCACCTGCAGCCGTCTTCACGTCGGTGTCGATCCAGACCTTCTTCACGTCCACGTTCAGGTACCAGTTTCCGGACAGCCGGTAGTCGAAGCCTGCCTGGATCGCAGCGCCGGTGCTGGTCTTGTCGACGGTCAGCGTGCCGCCGCCGAGGTCGATGTCATAGAAGCGGGTGTAGTTCAGTCCCAGGCCGACATACGGCTTGAACGCCTGAGTCGGCATGAAATGGTACTGCAGCAGCAGCGTCGGCGGCAGGTGCTTGACCGTGCCCACGCTGGCCCCGGCATTCGTCACCGTGTGCCGCTGGGTTGCCAGGATGAGCTCGACCGCGATGTTCGGCGTGAAGAACCAGCTCAGGTCGAGCTCCGGGGTGACTTCGTTGGACACGCCGAGGTTCAGCGGCGACGAGCTTTCCTGCGGCAGGATGTTCAGCAACCGCCCACGCACCATGAGCTGGGCATTGG
>JAIENF010000609.1 GCA_019751575.1 Burkholderiales bacterium | reverse complement strand
GCGCACTGGATCACCCCGTCGAACAGGTCGCCATGCGTCACCCACAGGCGCCGCCCGTCGGCGGTCACGTGTATGCATTCGTCGACCACGTCCACGCCGCCGAAGTTGTGCTCCACATAGCGCCGCGCGAACTCGTCATGGTTGCCCGGGATGAACACCACGCGTGTGCCCTTGCGCGCCTTGCGCAGGATCTTCTGCACCACGTCGTTGTGCGCCTGCGGCCAGTGCCAGTGGCGGCGCAACTGCCAGCCGTCGATGATGTCGCCGACCAGGTACAGGGTGTCGCATTCGGTGGTGCGCAGGAACTCCAGCAGAGCCTGCGCCTGGCAGCCGGCCGTTCCCAGGTGCAGGTCCGAGATCCAGATCGTCCGGTAGGCCCTTTCGCCGGGCACCGGGTGCTCTCCTCGGGTGGTCGGTTCATGCATGGCCCCGGGATGTTCGCCGGCGGCGATGACCGCATCATTACATTCCCGGGGCAGTTGGACTGCCGGGGCGACGCGACTACAGCAGCCTGCGCACCTCGGAGGACGCGACCACCTGTCCCTCGCGGGCGAACCGCTCATGGTTGTCGTCGATGTGCGACAGCCGGTACAGGTAGTTCACCATCACGCCGGCCGATTGCGCGATGCCCTTGGCAGAGGTGTCGGCCAGCCAGTTCAGCCGCTCGAGGCGCGCGCCGTTGGACAGGTGGAATCGCGCCACCGGGCAGTGCGGCCGGTCGCCGGCCTTTGCATGGCTCAGGTAGTGGGCGACGGTGCGCAGCACGAACGGCTTCAGCAGGTCGGACATGGTCTGCTCGTTCGCGCGGGCGACGAGGTCGATCGCGCGCATCAGCGCGGCGGCCCCCAGCGGCTCATGGAAGGTCGCCTCGAACAGCTTCAGGTCGCGCTCGCGCAGGCCGGACACGATCGGCGCGTCGTCCGCCTTGCGCAGCCAGTTGCGGAAGCCGGGGATCGGCGACAGCGTGGAGAACTGGCGCAGCTGCGGCAGGTCGCGCTGCAGCGCGGACACCACCCGCTTGATCAGGAAATTGCCGAAGCTCACCCCGCGCAACCCGACCTGCGTGTTCGAGATCGAATAGAACATCGCGGTGTCGGCCTCGCGCGGATCGAACTCGCGGCGCGTCTCGTCGAGCAGCACCTGGACGTTGTCGGCGAGGCCCCTGGTCAGTGCGACCTCGACGAAGATCAATGGCTCCAGCGGCATGCGCGGGTGGAAGAATGCGTAGCAGCGGCGGTCGGAGTCGAGCCGGTTGCGCAGGTCGTTCCAGGAGCGGATCTCGTGCACGGCCTCGTAGGCGATCAGCTTCTCGAGCAGCGATGCAGGGGAGTCCCAGGTGATCCGGTCGAGCGACAGGAAGCCTACGTCGAACCAGCTCTGCAGCAACAGCTCGAGGTCCCGGTCCAGCGCGGCGAGGGACGGCTCGCGCGGCAGGTGCCGCAGCACCTCGGCGCGCAGGTCGACCAGGAACTTGGTGCCCGCTGGAAGTGCATTGAACTGGCGCAGGATCACGTTGCGGCGGGTGCGTACCGCTTCGCGCAGTTCGACCTCGGCCAGTGGCTGGGCGGTGCCGCCGATCGAGCGCTGCCATGCGGCGACCGCTGCCGTGACCCGGTCGGGGTCCGCGCCGAAATCGGTGGCCAGCAGCTTCAGCACGTCGATCCGGCTCGTTTCGTCGAGGCGCAGGTAGGCATCGCCGATCTGCGCAGCGCGGGTGCGTGCCGAGGCCTCGCCCCCGCGTTCGACCGCACATTCGTTCAGGGTGTCGCGGATCCGGTCGAGCGAGCGCCGGCTCATGCCGCCCCCCGCGGGCTGTCCGATCTCGTCGACCGAGCGGGCAAGCCGCGACCACAGCGAACGCACCCGGCGCAGGCTGGAACTGAGCAGGCCGTCGTCGGCGCCGGCCTTCGGGCTGCCTGCGCTCATCGCGGGTGCCATCGTTGCCGCCTGGGGCGGTGCGGATCCGGCGGAAGGCAGGTCGGGTCGGGTCTGGGAGGTCGTGGTCGGCATCGTGCGGTTACTCCGGACAGGAGCGAAAGGCTACCTGAATCCGATGGCATGTTCGTTAAAAGCGCGCTCAAGTTCGGTCAACGTTCCATTATCGGCTGCGAAAACGGATCATCAAGGGCCGATTGCACGATGCTTCGGCGAAAAGATTGTCCGCGGCGCGAAGGCCGTTCCCGGCGAAGATCTGAAACCGGCTATGATTCAGGGGCTTACTGCGCCATGCGTGTCTTCCGATCCGTCCCTCCGACTGCCGCGCGCCCGGTTGCACTGACCATCGGCAATTTCGATGGCGTGCACCTTGGCCATCGCGAAATGTTGCGTCGCCTGCGCGATGCGGCCGACGCTCGCGGTCTGCCGGCGGCGGTGCTCACCTTCGAACCGCATCCGCGCGAGTTCTTCGCGCCCGACCAGGCCCCGCTGCGGCTCACCGGGCTGCGCGACAAGCTGCGGTTGCTGGCGGGCTGCGGGGTGGACGAGGTCCATGTCTGCCGGTTCGACTATCGCCTGGCGCAGATGCTGCCCGAGGAGTTCATCGACCGCATCCTGGTGCGCGGGCTGGCGGCGCGCTGGATCCTGATCGGCGACGATTTCCGCTTCGGTGCGCGCCGGGCCGGCGATGTGTCCACGCTGCGCGCGGCCGCGTCGCGGCGCGGCGGCACGCACGACGCGTTCGAACTGGAGGGGCTGTCCAGCTTCCGGGTCGACGGGCTGCGGGTGTCGAGCACGGCGGTGCGCGAGGCCCTGT
>JAIENF010000224.1 GCA_019751575.1 Burkholderiales bacterium | reverse complement strand
ACCAGCCGGTGGATCTGCACGCCGCCGGTCTCGGGGTCGACCTCGAGTTCGACCACCGCCGAGCCGCTGGAGAACGCCATGTCGTCGATCAGCACCTGCTCGGTCGCCTCGAGGCCGGCAGACACGCCGCCCGGCAGCGAGTAGCCCGCCGTACCGACCAGCGAACGGGCGATCGCGCCGAGTTCGACGCGGCGCGCCGGCTGGCCATTGACCACCACTTCATTGCCGACGATCTCGAGTTCGGCCTCGGTCGCCTTGAGCAGCACCGCCGCTACCTTCAGCACCTTGGCGCGCACGGCCTGCGCGGCCACGTGCGCGGACGAACCGGCGACGACCGTCTGCCGGCTGTTCGACCCCCCCAGGCCCATCGCGGTGGCCGCGGTGTCGCCGGTGGTGACGGTGATGTTCGACAGGTCGCGCCCGAGCTGCTCGGCCACCACCTGCGACAGCATGGTGCGCGTGCCCTGCCCCATGGCCGCGGCACCGGCATACACATGCACCTTGCCCGACGGCCCGATGCGCACGGTCACCGATTCGAACGGTCCCCGTCCGGTGCCCTTCACGAAGTTGGACAGCCCGATGCCCAGGTAGCGGCCTTCGGACCGCGCCTTCGCCTGCCGTTCCGGAAACCCGTCCCAGTCGGCGCGCTGGAGCGCCTCGGCGAAGCAGGCCGGGAAGTCGCCGCTGTCGAGCGTCACCCACTGGCCACCGCGCGCCTTCAGCTGGGTACGGTAGGGCATCTTCTCCGGCGGGATCATGTTGCGCCGGCGCACTTCCGCGCGGTCGAGCTTCAGTTCGCGCGCGACGCGGTCGAGGAGCCGCTCCATCACGAAGGTGCCCTGCGGATGGCCGGCGCCGCGCACCGGCGTCACCGGCACCTTGTTGGTCAGCGCCACCTTCACGTTCATCGCGTAGTGCGGGATCTCGTAGCCCAGCGGCACGTTCTCGGCCGAGTTGTGCGCGAGGTTGATGCCGCGCGCGGTGTATGCGCCATGGTCGTGCACGATCGAGCCGCGGATGCCGAGCACGCGCCCGTCGTCGCCCACCGCCACTTCGGTGTCCCAGTACTGGTCGCGCTCCTGCGTGGTGGCGATGAAATGCTCGCGCCGGTCCTCGATCCACTTCACCGGCCGGCCGTACAGGCGCGCGGCCAGCGTCACGCAGATCTCCTCCGGGTAGGTGACCAGCTTCGGCCCGAAGCCGCCGCCGACATCCGGCGTGGCGACGCGGATCTGGTTCTCGTGCAGGCCGAGGATCTCGCAGATCACGCGCATCGCGGCATGCGGCATCTGGGTGGAGGTCCACAGCGTGGTGCGGTCCTCGAGCGCATCGTGGCGCGCGACGCAGCCGCGGCACTCGATCGAATGGCTGCCACCGCGATGCTGCCAGAACGACTCCCTGAACACATGCCTGGCTTCGGCGAACACGCGCTCGGCCTCGCCGTACTTCATGTCGAACTCGGCGAGCAGGTTGTGCGGCGACTCGCGGTGCACCAGCGGCGCATCGGCTGCGAGCGCGGCGCGGCAGTCGGAGACCGCGGGCAGCGGATCGAAGTCCACCTCGACCAGGGTCGCGGCATCCTCGGCGATGTAGCGGCTGTCGGCGAGCACGATCGCGACCGGCTCGCCGACATGCACCGCCTCGTCGGCGGCCAGCACCTGCCGGTTGTGGTCCTGCTTGTAGTGCGAACTGGGCAGGCCGACCACCAGCCGGTCGGTCGCGAAATGCGGCCTGAAGTCTTCGTAGGTGTAGACCGCATGCACCCCGGGCAGCGCTAGGGCAGCCGAGGCGTCGATCTTCCGGATCGCGGCATGGGCATGCGGGCTGCGCACGAAGGCGGCCTGCAGCAGGCCGGGCATGTGGATGTCGTCGACGAAGCGGCCGCGTCCGGTGATCAGCGCATCGTCTTCCAGGCGCGGGATGCTGGCGCCGATCAGGCTGTCGCCAGGCCGGGCCGGATCGATGATCGTGCTCATCGGGCGCCCCCTGCCACCGCAGCACTGCGCATCGACTTCGCGGCAGCGAGCGTCGCATCGACGATCGCCTGGTAGCCGGTGCAGCGGCACAGGTTGCCCGAGATCGCCACCCGCACTTCGGCCTCGCTCGGGTCGGGATTGTCGTTCAGCAGTTCGACCAGCGTGGTGAGCATGCCCGGCGTGCAGAAGCCGCACTGCAGGCCGTGCAGGTCCTTGAACGCCTGCTGCAACGGATGCAGGGTGCCGTCGGCCGCCGCGATGCCTTCGACGGTGGTCACCTCGCGTCCGTTTGCCTGCACCGCGAGCATCAGGCACCCGCGGGTGGAACGGCCATCGACCAGCACCGTGCAGGCGCCGCAGACGCCGTGCTCGCAGCCGAGGTGGGTACCGGTGAGTTCGAGCTGGTGGCGCAGGAAGTCGGCGAGCGTATGCCGCACGTCGACGGTCGCCTGCACCGCCTTGCCGTTGACCTTCAGCGCAATGGCGCGGGAGAGCGTGGAATCCATGGCAGACCTTCGTTCAGTGCGCAGCCGCGCCGGCTGTGGATGCGGGCGAACCGGTGCTCGCCAGCGCGGCCTCGAGCGCGCGCCGGGACATGACCACCGCGAGCTGCTGCCGGTAGGACGCCGGCGCGTGCACGTCTTCCATCGCTTCGATCGAGCGGCAGGCTTCGGTGACGTCACGGAACAGCGAAGCCGAGGCGACCTGCCCGACCAGCGCCTGCTCGACCGTCCCGACGCGCACCGGCGCCGGCCCGATGCCG
>JAIENF010000659.1 GCA_019751575.1 Burkholderiales bacterium | reverse complement strand
GCTGCTTGAGCACTTCGATCGCCGCGCCGACTTCATGCATGATCGAGCTCTCGGTGACTTCCAGCTCGATCATCGAGGGCGGGACACCAGCCTCCCGCAGCGTTCCGTCGACCATCGCAGCCAGGCCTGGCTGGCGCAACTGCAGCGGCGACAGGTTCACCGAGATCGGCAGCGCCGGACGCCCGGCGCGGATCCGGGCGGCTGCGAACGCGCATGCGGCCTCGAGCACCCAGCGGCCCAGCTGTCCGATCAGGCCGCGCTCCTCGGCGATGCCGATGAACTCGCCCGGCATCCACAGTTCACCGGCCGCTCGGCGCCAGCGGATGAGGGCTTCCATGCCGACCACCGCCCCATCGGCCAGTGCATAGACCGGCTGGTACCAGAGCTCGAACTCGCCGTCGCGCAGTCCGCGGCGGATGCCGTGCTCGATCGCCAGCGCGCGGGCGGCGCGCACGCTGAGCTCGCGGGTGAAGAACCGATGGCCGGCGCGTCCCTGTTCCTTTGCGTGGTACATCGCCGCGTCGGCGTTCTGCACCAGCAGGTGCGGCGTGGTGCCGTCCTCCGGGTAGAGGCCGATGCCGATGCTGGCGTTCACGGTCAGCGAATGGCCCTGGATCTCGAAGGGCTCTTCGAGCGCCTTCCGCAGCTTGCGTGCTACCCGCGCGGCGGCCTCGGTCCCGTCGACCTGGGGCAGCACCAGCAGGAACTCGTCGCCGCCCAGGCGGCCGATCGAATCGGCATCGCGCAAGGCTGCACGCAATCGCCTGGCGACCGAAACCAGCAGCCGGTCTCCGACCGGGTGGCCGAGCGAATCGTTGACCGTCTTGAAATGGTCGAGGTCGACGAACATCACGGCCACGCGGCCGCGCTCGCGTTCGGCGGTGGCCAGCGCGATCTGCAGGCGGTCTTCGATCAGCATGCGGTTGGGCAGGCCGGTCAGCGGGTCGAAGTTCGTCAGTTCATGGATGCGCCGTGCCTGCTGCCGCAACCCGGTGATGTCGGTCGACACGCCGAGTACCACGGGTTCGCCATCCGTCCCGGCCAGCGGCAGCAGCGTGCTGCTGAACCAGCGCTCGGCGCCGGAGGCGTCGCGATGGCATTCCTCGTGGGTGACCGGACGCTGAAGGCGCAGCACTTCCGCGTCGCGCGCGGAGAATCCGGCGTGGCTGCCGGCGTCCGGCAGCACGTCCGACAGGCGGCGTCCCTCGAGCCGTTCGACCGTCAGCCCGAGCGCTTCGGCAACGGCGCGGTTGGCGAGCAGGAAGCGCCCCTGCGAGTCCTTGACGCTGATCAGCGTCGGGTCGGTGTCGATGACGGTGCGCATGAACGCGCGCTGCCTGCGCAGTTCATCCTGCGCGCGGGCGCGGTCGGACACGTCGACCGACGTGGTGAGGATGCGCAGCTCACCGGACACGCGGATCGGGACCTTGACCGTGTGCATGTCCACCTTGCGGCCGCTGGCGAGGGCGATCCGCCGCTCGTAGGCGACCGACTGGCCAGTGCGCAGCACCTCCTGGTCGGCGCGCATGAGCGCCTCGACATCCGAGGGATCCGGCAACCGGTCGGTATAGCTGGTCCCGATGGTGGACGACCCGTCGGGGTCGAACAGGACGTCGAACGGCCGGTTGGCGAGCAGAACCCGGCCGAGCGAATCGCGCACCGAGACTGCGATCGGCAGCGTATCGAGCACGGTCCGGATGAAGCCACGCTCGTCCTCCAGCGCCTGCGTGGCCATCCGCTCGGCCGACATGTCGCGCACGACCACTGCCACCGAGCAGACGGCACCATCCTGCATGCGCACCGGATGCATCGATACCACCCACCGCGCCGTGCCCGGCGCCGCTCCCGGCCAGTCGACGTTGCGCACCGGAGTGCCGGCCATGGTGCGGTCGACCAGCGCGGCCAGCAGCGCACTGCACTGCCTCGGAAACAGGCTGTCGAGCGGGCGCAGCAGGGTCAGCCAGGGCTTCAGGTCGAACAGCCGCACGCAGCCGCTGTTCCAGCTTTCGATGACATGCGCCCGGGACACGCTGAAGATGGCGTCTTCGGAGGCTTCGACGATCGCGGCCACCCGCTCGCGCTCGAGCCGCGACTGGCGCTCCTCGGTCACGTCGCGCAGCAGCACCATCGCGCCGACGACCTCGCCGCGCTCGTCGCGCAGGCTGGCCGCGCGCTGCTCGACCGTGACCTGGCGCCCGTCGCGGCAGGTCCATGGCCGCTCGAAAGGGCGGTCGTCGAATTCGCCGTGCGCTTCATGGAACGCCCAGAAGCGGCGCTGCAGTTCGATGCCGTTGGCATCCAGCGCCGCCGACACCGCCTGCTGGCCGCCCTCGATCCAGTGCCGGGCCGGATACCCGAACAGGCCGACCATCGCACGGTTGACGAAGAGGGTGGCGCCCGAGGTATCGACGATCTTCACGCCGTCGGGCATCGTGTCGACCAGGGCTCGGTAGCGCGATTCGCTCGCCTCCAGTGCCGTTCGCGCCGCCACCACGTCGTTCACGTTGATGTAGATGGTGATCAGCCGGTCGGACTCGCCATTCTCGCCGGGCAGCTTCGAGATCGTGGCGAGTACCCAGCACCGGCTGCCGTTGGCGCACAGCACGGGCTTCATCGCGGTGTATTCGTCGACCGTCCCGGCGATCAGCCTGCGCATCCTCGCACGCACGACCTCGAGTTCCTCGGGCGGCGTAAGGTCTTCCAGCGTCATCGAAAGCAGCTGTGCCTCGGCGTATCC
>JAIENF010000290.1 GCA_019751575.1 Burkholderiales bacterium | reverse complement strand
TTGCTCGTAGCGCATCGAACGTTCCTGTTCACGCGCTTCCTGTCCGCGTTTCCAGCGGTGGATCGCCCAGGCGATGACGCCTGTCCAGATCGCAGCGCCCATCAGGAATACAAGGGTTGTCGTATCCATTGCCGGGCAGGTGCCGTGCGGTTACCAGGGGATAGGCTTGCGGTCGCGGAAGAAGCCGCCGCTGGGGCCGTCGCCCGGCAACGTGGCAAGCCAGACCGCCGTGTCCGCGCCCTGCGCGACCGTGCGTGGCGCTTCCGCTCCGCCCATTTCGGTGCGAACCCAGCCCGGACAGACGGAGTTCACGAGCACCCCGGTACCCCGGGTATCGGAGGCGACGATCCGGGTCAGTGCATTGAGGGCGGTCTTCGAGATGCGATAGGCGGGCGTGCCGCTGCCCATCTCGTCGAGCTGGCCCAGCCCGCTCGACAGGTTCACGATCCGGCCGTAGCCGCGCTCGATCATCAGCGGCAGCATCGCCTGGGACAGCATCAGCGGGCCGAGCACGTTGGTGGCCAGCGTGCGCTCGTAGGTGCCTTGCCGCGAATCGAGGAAACGGCCACCGCGCGGATCGAGCAGCACGCCGGCATTGTTCACCAGCACGTCGAGCCCGCCGAGCCGGCTGCGCAGGTCGCGCGCAAGCGCCTTGACCTGCTCGGGATCGGTGACATCGAGGCGGACCGGTTCCACCTCGAGCCCCTCGACTGCCAGCAGCTTCGACGCGGCACGGCCCTTGGTCAGGGTGCGGGACGCGAGCAGCACCTTCAGCCCGCGGCGTGCGAGCTGGCGTGCGATCTCGAAACCCAGGCCGCGATTGGCGCCGGTGACCAGGGCTATGCGCGGCCCTTGCCCGGAGGCTTCCGTCGATGCCCGTGGAACGATCGTTTTTGCCATTCGACCATTATACGGGCTGCCCTGCCGGACGCGGGGTGCCGGTCCGACCGGCGCTGCCCGCGGCGCGACCGGCGGTGGCAGCAACCGCACGGCGGGACTTCGCGGCTGCGCGAGGCTCGTCCGTTGTCGCCCCCGCCGAGGCACGGCCGGACAGGATCGCGGCGACGGCAGGCACGGCCGGCAGCGGCGGCATGCCGGCATTGCGCGCCAGGAAAAGCCGGTGCAGCGTGATCTTGCGCACCGCCCGCTTGCTGGTCTCGATGTGCGAGCGGAGCAGCATGCATGCATGGTCTGCCTTGCGCCGCAGGATGCTGCGCAGCACCTGCGCATGTTCGTCGTAGGTCGCGGTCACCCGGCCGGCGTCGGTGAAATCGAGTCGCCGGATGATGCGGATGCGCTCGGTGACCTCGCGATGCATCTGAGCCATCACCAGGTTGCCGGTCGCGACCACCAGCAGCTCATGGAACTGCTCGTCCAGCGCGGCCACTGCGCGCTCGTCGGTCAGCCGCGAAGCCGCCGGCACCAGCCAGATGTCTCGCAGCGGCCCCAACGCTTCGGCGCTCTCCTGTTCGCACAGCCGGCGCACCGCCGCCAGTTCGAGGACGATCCGCGCATCGTAGAGCTGGTCGAACATCGCGAAGTCGAGCGGGCGGACCATCCAGCCGCTGCGCGCGACGACCGACAGGTGTCCCTCCTGGGCCAGCCGGTTCAGCGCCTCGCGCACGGGCGTGCGCGACATCCCCAGCGCCCGCGCGACCTCGTTTTCCGTGAAGCGGTCGCCCGGCAGGCGCCGGAACTCGAAGACATCACGCTTGATCTGGTCGTAGGCAGCCTCGGACAGGTTCTGTCCAGGCCCCTGTCCAGGCGGGAGAATCATCGCTGCAACCTGTTCACGCGGGTTCGGGGAAATGGCAGGCCACGCTCTGGGCGGGCGCCAGCTGCACGAGCGAGGGCGAGGATCGGGTGCAGGCATCCTGTCCCTTCGGACACCGTCCATGGAAGCGGCAACGGTCCGGGTCCGGATCGACCGGGCTGGTCGGGTCGCCCTCGAGCCGGATGCGCCGCGAAGCCCCCCCGGAGAGTCCCGGGATGGCCGACAGCAGGGCCCGGGTGTACGGGTGCCTCGGCGATTCGAACACCTGCCGTGCCGGTCCCGATTCGACGATGCGGCCGAGGTACATCACCATCACCCGGTCGCACAGCAGGCGCACGATGTTCAGGTCATGAGACACGAACAGGTAGCTCATGCCGAGCTTCTGCTTGAGGTCTGCCAGCAGGTGCAGGATCACCGCCTGCACCGAGACGTCCAGCGCGGCGGTGGGTTCGTCCAGGATCAGCAGCGCCGGCTCGAGCGCGATCGCGCGCGCGATGCCGACCCGCGCCTTCTGACCGCCGGAAAGCTGGTGGGGAAAACGGTCCAGCAGTTCGTGCGGCATCTGCACCAGCGCCGCCACGGCATCGATGCGATTCGCAAGCGCTGTTCCGGACAGCCCGCCCAGCAGCCGCAACGGCTCGGCAATCGTCTCGCGCGCGGTGTAGCGCGGGTTCAGGCTGTCGGTCGGATCCTGGAACACCATCTGGATCAGCCTGCGCTGCGGCACCCGGGCAAAGGCACTCGCGGGGATGCGCGCAATGTCCTCGCCACGGAAGCGGATGGCACCCGCCGTCGGGTCCAGCGTGCGCGTGATCAGCCGCACCAGCGTCGACTTCCCGCAGCCGGATTCGCCGACCAGGCCGACGCTTTCGCCGGTACCGATGACCAGGTCGACGCCATCGACCGCATGCAGCATGGGCACACGCGCGGCACGGAACGGCACCAGGCTGCCCTTCCCCTT
>JAIENF010000110.1 GCA_019751575.1 Burkholderiales bacterium | reverse complement strand
CACGCTCCACGGCATACGCAACTGCGACACGATGAAGAAGGCGCGCGCGTGGCTGGATGCCGCGGGTATCGCGTACCGCTTCCACGACTACAAGCTCGAGGGTCTTCCGGCGCAGACGCTCGACGCCTGGATCGCGCAGGTCGGGTGGGAGCGTCTGGTCAACCGCTCCGGCACGACCTTCCGCAAGGTGGTTCCCGAAGCGGAGCGCAGTGCCCTCGATGCGGTGCAGGCACGACGGCTCATGCTGGCCCATCCGTCCATGGTCCGCCGCCCGGTGCTGGCTGTCGGCGATCGCCTGCTGGTGGGCTTCGACGCAGGCGCCTACGAACAGGCGTTTGCCGCGGCGGGTTGACCCTGCCGGATCCGCGCAGCCAGTCGCTCAGCGCAGTCCGACGAACGAAAGGACGGCGAGGATGATGACCACCGCGCCGATGATGTAGACGATGTTGTTCATGGCTGATGCCCCCTGAAGGTTGATGGATGGATGGATGCCCGCACGCTCCCTGTCCTCGCATCGCCTGTTCCCGCGCGGTATGCTCGGGCAACGCGACAGGGAGCAGGGCGAGCGGTGACTGACGGTCCGGCGATGGCAGCAGGGGCTCCGGCGATGCCGGACGAAGACGAGCGCTGGATGCGCGAGGCCCTCGTGCTGGCCAGGCAGGCAGCCGACGCCGGCGAGGTGCCGGTCGGCGCACTGGTGCTGCAGGCGGGCAGGGTGCTCGGCCGCGGCTACAACCGTCCGATCGGCAGCCACGACCCGACCGCGCATGCCGAGGTGCAGGCCCTGCGCGAGGCGGCGAACCTGCTCGGCAACTACCGGCTTCCGGGCTGTACGCTGGTGGTCACGCTGGAGCCCTGCGCGATGTGCGCCGGCGCCATGCAGCATGCGCGCATCGCGCGCGTCGTGTTCGGGGCCCGCGATGCCAAGACCGGCGCGTGCGGCAGCGTGGTGGACCTGTTCGGCGAACCCCGCCTGAACCATCATGCGACGGTGACCGGGGGCGTACTCGCGGAGGAATGCGGCCGTTTGCTGTCATCGTTCTTCTCGGCGAAGCGCGAAGCGGCACGGGCCGCCACCGGCCGCCTGCCCGGCCCACCTGTCGAGGCGCCAGATGCCCCAGCCTGAACGAGCGCGCCGGCCACGACCGGCCGCGGAACCCGTGCGGGCGAGGGCACCGATCCGGATCGGCATGGTCGCACCCTCGGGCAACCTGCCCGATCTGTCCGTGGTGGACAAGGCAGCCGCACTGTTCGCGGCGCGTGGCTGGCAGGTCAGCGCCGGAGACAGCGTGTTCGCGCGCGACCAGCGCTTCGCCGGGCCGGACGAACTTCGCGCCGGCGACCTGCAGTCGTTCGCGACCGACCCGGCAATCGACCTGGTCCTGAGTGCCCGCGGCGGCTACGGGATGGTTCGACTGCTCGACCGGCTCGATTTCGCAGCCATCCGCGCACGCCGGCCGATCATGGTCGGCTACAGCGACTTCACGGCCTTCCACCTGGCCTATCTCGCCCACGGCGGCATCAGCCTGGCCGGTCCGGGTGCGAGCGACTTCGCCGCCGCCGAGCCCGACCCGTTCACTCTCGATCAGTTCTTCGCGGTGACCGGCCAGGCTTCGCACCAGCTGGCCTTCGAGGCCGAGGGCCCGCGCAGGCTCCAGGTCTCCGGGCGGCTGTGGGGCGGGAACCTGGCGCTGGTGGCCGCGCTGGTCGGCACCTGCTGGATGCCCGAAGTGAAGGGCGGCATCCTGTTCCTGGAAGACGTGAACGAAAGCGCCTACCGGATCGAGCGCCTCCTCTACCAGTTGTTCCATGCCGGGATCCTCCAGCGCCAGCGGGCGATCCTGCTGGGCAGCTTTTCGCCGGTGCCGGCGATGCCGAACGATGCGGGCTTCTGCCTGGACACGGTGATCGCCCATTTCCGGGCCCGGCTGGACGTGCCGATCATCGTCGGCCTGCCCTTCGGCCATGGCACGCGCAAGGCGACGCTCCCGGTCGGCGCGCCCGCACGGCTGGCGATCGCCCGAGGCATCGCGAAGCTTTCCTTCGACCGCTATCCGAACCTGTCCCGACGCCTTTCTCGTCGCAGCGCACCCTGATCGGCCGTTTTTTTGCTGCACCGGATGTTGCGCAGCATTGCGCCGCAATGCGATTGCCTCCTTGTCTACGTCAGAATGGCGCAGGGGCTGTGGAAAGGTCGGTTGTGCGCTGCGGTAGATTCGGCTAGAGTGTGCAGCGCTGGGCCCCCTTTCGCATGCCCGTGGCCGCCCGATGGCCTCGTTTTCCGGACCTGTTCCGGGGCTTTCAGCGCTCCGACGTTGCTGCGCAACACCGAGCAGCAATGGCGTCCATGACCAAGGGAGACCCGGGTGCGCCTGAAAAACAAGGTTTCGATCATCACCGGCTCGGCACGAGGCATCGGCCAGGCGACGGCATACAAGTTCGCACGTGAAGGCGCGCGCGTCGTGGTCTGCGACCTGACGCCGGAACTCATCGAAGAGACCGTCGCGGCCATCCGCGCCGCGGGCGGCGAGGCGATCGGCTGCATCGTCGACGTACGCGACATGCATTCCATCCGCAAGATGGTCGATGAAGTGCTCTCCACCTTCGGGCGCATCGACGTGCTGGTCAACAATGCCGGCATCGTGAAGGATGCGCAGCTGAAGAACATGACCGACGAGCAGTTCGACCTGGTCATCGACATCAACCTCAAGGGTGTCTACAACTGCACCCGC
>JAIENF010000573.1 GCA_019751575.1 Burkholderiales bacterium | reverse complement strand
CGGCCGTGCACAGGGCATGTACCCAGAGCGCGTTGCGCCAGCGCGGTGCGATCGCGTTGCCGATCGCCTGGTTGCACAACAGCGCGAAGCAGATCTGCGCCGACTGGTGCAGGCCGACGCGCATCAGTGCCTGCTCGAGGGTGTTGAAGCGCTTGCCGGGGACGCCGAAGGCGACCGAGTTGGCGAGGCCGATCAGGCGGGCGACCAGCACCGGTTCGTGCTCGATCAGGCGGCAGAACTCGCGCGCGGAGCCGATCTCGCTCACGTTCATGCCGGACAGCCGTGCGGCCAGGGGCGACAGGCGCGGCAGGCGGGCCGGGTCGAACGCGTCCACCCGGTGCCGGAGGTTCTCGAACAGCTGCCGCTCGATGGCGGCGTCTCCGGATCGGTCCGGTGGTGCGGCGGGAATGGATGCGACGGGGCTTGCGGCTGCTGCCATGGGGAAACGTCCACAGACCGAAGGGTGACCCCCGTTTATCGGCCGTTCCTGTCGGACCTTTAGGGCAGGTAGTCGTTCCGGTCGCCCAGCCGGCGTCTGGCGCCGGCGGGGGCGGGCTCCGGGGCCGGCTATGCCGGCCCGCGGCTCAGCCGACGGTGCTCGGCGCCGCGCCCGGCGGCGGCTTCTTTGCGGATTCCGGCGTGATGTAGAAGGCCTCTTCCGGCTTGCGCCGGTCGCCGCTGAGGAACCGCGTGGCGCGGTCCAGGCTGACGAAGAAGGTCGGCGTCACGTACAGCGTGAGCAGCTGCGAGAACACCAGCCCGCCGACCACCGCGAGGCCGATCGGCGCCCTCGATTCGGCGCCGACCCCGGTCGCCATCGCGATCGGCAGCGTCGCGAACACCGCGGCGAAGCTGGTCATCATGATCGGCCGGTAGCGCACCACGCAGGCCTCGACGATCGCGTCGATCGGCGTGAGGCCTCGTTCGCGCTGCAGCTGCAGCGCGAAGTCGACCATCATGATGCCGTTCTTCTTGACCAGCCCGACCAGCAGGATGATGCCCACGAAGCTGAACACGTTGAGCTCGTAGCCGAACAGGATCAGCGTGAGCAGCGCGCCGAAGCCGGCCAGCGGCAGGGCAGTCAGGATGGTGATCGGATGCCCGAAGTGCTCGTAGAGGATCGCCAGCACGCCGTAGATCACCAGGATGGTGATCAGCAGGAGGATCGGCAGGGCCTTGGTCGAATCCTGGAAGAACTTGGCGCTGCCGGCGAGGTTCACCGAGACGTCGGCCGGGACCGTCTCGTAGGCGACGCGCAGCGCGTCGTCCACGGCCTCGCCGACCGACACCCCGGCCGAGGCATTGAACGACAGGGTGACCGAAGCCAGCTGCCCGAAATGCTGCACGGTCATCGGCCCGACGCCGCGGGTGATGGTCGCGACGCTCGACAGCGGCACGGTGATGCCGCCCGGGCTCTGCACGTGGATCATCGAGAGGGCATTGATGTTCTGCTGGAACGCCTTGTCGACCTGCAGCAGCACGTCGTACTGGTCGGTGTCGCCGTACAGCGTGGTGATCTGGCGCCCGCCGAAGGCGTTGTACATCGCTGCCTCGATCTGCTGCGGCGTGATGCCGAGCGCGGCCGCACGGTCGCGCTGGATCTGCACCCGGATCTGCGGGTTGCGCAGCTCGAGCGAGGTGTTCACGTCGCGCAGCGTGGTCAGCTCGCGCAGCTTCGCCTCGAGCGCCTCGGCCGGGCCGTACAGCGACTGCAGGTCGGAGCCGGCCAGCACCAGCTGGTAGTCGGCATTGGTGATGCCGCCGCCCAGGTTCACCGCCGGCGGGTTCGACAGGAAGATGCGCAGGCCCTGGCTTGCCGGGCCGCGGAAGCTTTCGCGCAGCTGCTCGATCACGCCGTCGGCGCGCAGGTCGCGTTCCTCCATCGGCACCAGGCGCACCGTCATCGAGCCCACGTTGGGCTGCTGCACGCCGCCGAAGCCCTGTCCCGCGCTCGAGCGGATCGCCGCCACGTTCGGGTTCTTCAGCACCGTGTCCGCGACCAGGGCCTGCCGGCGCGCCATCTCCTCGAAGGTCAGTCCTTCCGGGCCGCGCGTGGTGACGTTGATCACGCCGGTGTCCTGGCGGGGAATGAAGCCCTTGGGGATGGCCATCAGCAGCATGTACGTTCCGTACAGCACGAGCGCCGACACCAGCAGCATCAGGCCGCGATGGCGCATGGACCAGCGCAGCGAGCTTTCATAGCCGCGCTTGGTCGCCTCGAACGCGGCCTCGAACCACCTGAAGATGAACAGGTTGCTGTGCGACGTGGTGAGGTAGCGGCTGCACAGCATCGGTGTGAGGGACAGCGAGATGATCCCCGACAGCGCGACCGCGATGCCCACGGTGACCGCGAACTCGGTGAACAGGCGCCCGAGCAGCCCGCCCATGAACAGGATCGGCAGGAACACCGCGCACAGCGACACCGTCATCGACAGGATGGTGAAGCCGATCTCCTTCGCGCCATCGAAGGCCGCCTGCATCCGCGTCTTGCCCATCTCCATGTGGCGGGCGATGTTCTCCAGCACGACGATCGCGTCATCGACGACGAAACCGACGGCCAGGATGATCGCGATCAGCGACAGGTTGTTGATCGAGTAGCCGAGCAGGTACATGATGCCGAAGGTGCCCATCATCGCGGTAGGCAGCACCGTCGCGGTGATCACCGTCGCCCGCAGGTTGCGCAGGAAGAACAGGATCACCAGCACGACGAAGGCGGTGGCGATGAACAG
>JAIENF010000035.1 GCA_019751575.1 Burkholderiales bacterium | reverse complement strand
GCACGCAGGGTACGCTCGATCATCCGGCGGTCGAAGCCGGCATGGAAACCGACCGCCCAGCGACCGACGCACCAACGCTCGAACCTGGCCAGTGCGATGGCCGGGTCCTCGCCGGCGGCCTGCTCGCCGGTGCCGACACGGTGGATCAGGATGTCCTCGCCGACGGTCGGCGCCGGCTGGCGCAGCACCGCGTAGAACGCATCCGAGGTCTCGACCCGGCCGTCGCGCACGCCGACTGCGCCGATGGTGAGCAGCCGGTCGCGGGCGGCGTCCAGGCCCGAGGTCTCGGTGTCGATCACCGCGTAGCGGGCCGGCGAGGCGGCACGGTCCGGTGGGGTGCGGCGAAGCAGGCGGTCGAGCCAGCGCATCGCGCCGCTCAGACCTGGTAGTCGGCGGCCAGCCGCTGCTGCAGGCGCCTCGCCTGGACCAGCGCCTCCTTCAGCACGCGGCGGTCGAACGTGTTGAGCACCTCCGGCAGCACCGCGTTCGGGTTGCCGGCCACGCCGGCCGGATCGCCGAACTGCAGCCGCAGGCGCAGCTGCTGCAGGATGTGGAAGGCGTCGATCGCGGCCTCGGCTTCGTCGCGCGGCAGCACGCCGCGCTCGGCGAGTGCGTGCAGGCGGGCGGCGGTGCCGGTCTCGGCGATGCCGTGGGCGAGCGCGAGGATGCGTGCCGCGTCGACGAAGATGCGCGCGCCGTGCAGCTTGAGGTCGATCGCGTCCGGCCGCTCGCCGCGGCCGCTGCCGGTGAGGCCGCCGAACCAGCCCAGCGGCGGACGGGTCTCCAGCGCGTTGCGCGCCATCGCCTGCAGGAAGGCCTTGCGCGCGGGCGCGGCATCGGCGAGCCCGTCGCACAGCGCGACCACCTGAGGCGGGGCGGCACCGATCGGCCGCAGGTCGAAGAAGATGCTGGCCGAGAGCAGCGCCTGCGGCACCGGGTTGCGCAGCCAGTCGTCGAACAGTCCGCGCCATTCATCGACCGACAGGCACCAGCGCGGGTTGCCGGCCATGATCTCGCCGCGGCACAGCGGGAAGCCGCAGCGGTCGAGCGCCGCGTTCGCCGCGCGTGCGAACGCGACCAGCCGCGCCCGCAACGGCTCGATGTCGTCCGTGCCCTCGGGCGGCACGAACGCGATGCCGTTGTCCTGGTCGGTGGCGATCGTCTGCTCGCTGCGGCCTTCGCTGCCGAGCGCGATCCAGGCGAACGCGACCTCGTCGACGGCATGCAAGGCCGAGACCATCGCCAGCACCCGCTGCACGACACGATCGTTGAGCTCCGACACGAAGCGGGTCAGCGGCTCGGCGGCGACGCCCTGCGCGAGCAGGTTGCGCGCGAGCTTCCGGATGTCGCCGGCGGCCGCAGCCAGCGCATCGATGTCGCCCGCGCCGTCGATGCGCTGCGCGACGCGGAAGAACGACACCCGCTGCAGCGCGAACACATCGCGCTGCGACACCACGCCGGCGAAGCGCCCGTCGCGCACCACGACCACGTGGCGGATCGAATGGCGCACCATGCACAGCACTGCATCGCCGACGGTCGCATCGTGCGCCAGCGCGTGCACGCCCGCAGTCATCAACGCCGAGATCGGGGCCGCGCGATCGAGGCGATCCAGCGCCGCACGGTCGACCACGTCGCGCTCGGTGAAGATGCCGACCGGACGCGCGTCAGCGTCGACGACCACCATGCAGCCGATGCGCTCGCGGCGCATCGTGGCCAGCACGGCGGCGACCGGTGTGTCGGGCAGGCAACCGAGCGGCGCGCGGCCGATCAGTTCCGACAGCGCGGTGGTCATCGACTGCTCACCGCTGGAGGCCTCGTTGTAGCGCGCCTGCAGCGCTGAGCGCGACTGCTCCAGCATCGCGCGCAGCCGCTGCGAACAGAACGCCTGCAGCGGCGGGCTCTCGGCCACCACCGCGCGGAAGGTGTCGCCATCGATCTCGTGGCAGAACACGTCGCCGATCGCACGGTAGGTATACGCGACCGGCCGCCGGTCGAGCACCGCGGTCACCGGGAACAGCTCGCCAGCCTGCAGCGGCTCGTCCGCATCGCCCGGGTTGGCCCAGGCGGACGGCACCTGCCGCTCGACCCGGCCGCGCTGCACGACCAGCACATGCGACGGGGGTCCGTCGTCGGGGGAGAGCAGGGTGTGGCCGGGCGGGCAGTAGCGGATGCGGGCGGCCGCGGCGAGGCGTTCGACCTGAGCCTCCGGCATCCGGTCGAACGGGGGATGGGTGCGCAGGAAGGCGGCGACGGCGGAGGCCGGGGCGGTTGCGGTGACGGCAAAGGCGGGGGCAGCGTCGGATGCGACGGACATGGCAGCGCTCGACGGAGGGATGCCATACCTTGGCACAATCCGCCGGCGGCTGCAGCCGGGCTTGCGGAGGAAGGCTGGTGCGTCAGAGGTCCAGCACCACCCGTCCGCGGGCGCGCGACACGCACGGCGTCATGCGGTGCGCGCGCGCCGTGTCGTCGAGCGCGACGTCGCGGTGGATCACCGTGCTGCCGTCCGCCACCCGATAGCCGCACTCGCAGGCGCCGCAGACGCCGATCCCGCAGGACGACGGCTGCATGAACCCGTGCTCGCGCAGCACGTCGAGCGCGCTGCGCCCGGCGGGCACCTCGAGCGTGGCACCGGTGGAGGCGATGCCGAGCTGGAACGCCTCGGGCACGAAGCCGGCGTCGTCCAGCGGGGCGAAGTGCTCGACATGCACGCTGCCGGCCGGCCAGC
>JAIENF010000581.1 GCA_019751575.1 Burkholderiales bacterium | reverse complement strand
CGCGACGAACCAGCGCGGCCGCACCCAGGCCTGTGTGGTCGTGTCGACGCGCTGCCGCAGCAGGTTGCCCGACCGGGTCACGACCTGGGTCCATCGGGTGTCGGTCATCGCGATGAAGCCGGCCGATGCGTTGTACAGGCGCATCGCATGGCCGACCGCGACCTGGGCTGCGCTCCATCCGATGTTGTAGAACACCGGATCGGTTTCGTCACCGGGCCTGAACACCGCAAACGGGTTGCGCCCGGCACGCATCGGATCGGCAGCCTCGGCCGGGGACAGGTAGTGGCGCTGCGCAGCCCAGCGCTCGCCATGATGGGGGGTGAAGTCGCCGAGATGGCTGCGGATGCGTCCGTCGGCCATGCGTTCGGCCTTGACCACGCGGATGCGGAGTTGTGCGTTCTCCGGCGAGTAGGTGGCGAACACCACCGCCGCATGGCCGGGAAACGCCATCACCAGCCTGGATACCGCATCCGAACCGAGCCCGAGCTGGCCGACCTCTTCGCGCCCGGCCGTGATCCAGCGTTCTCCCTGCAGCATGCGCAGGTCGAATCCGCCACTGCCGCGCCCCGCGATCTCTCCAAGTACCGTCCAGTTGTCGAGCGGGTAGCGCACGGAGACGGTGGAAGAAGCGGGCCAGCTCGTCCAGCGCGAGTTGAACTGACCTCCGGCCGCCTTCGCCTCTGACATCGGCAGCAGGACCGGCAACGTCGCCGTCACCACGGCAAGCAGCACAGCGAGCAGACGATCGAGGCGGCTCATACCCACGCGTCCAGGAAGGTGGTCGAGTTCAATGTTGCCACAATGTGCAAGCCTGTCGGCCAGGATCTGCAGGCGCATCGGCCCGCGGTGGAATCCGGCGCGCCGGCCGGCATCGACCTCGACGATACGCGTGGCGGGAATGCAGGGCATCTCCAGTAGACAAGGGCATGGCTCTTCCGTCAGGGGCCACCGATTTGGCGCCGCACGGCCCTGGAAGGCGACGCCCGGAATGCCGTGCTGCACACCGATACCCCGGCGAGGCACAGCTTTACGCGCGTACAGCCGCTTGCTACATTGCGTGCACGCAGCGGCGTTCCCTGCTGCATCGCACCGGCATCCGGCGGATACCCTGTCCCCGGCATCGATCGGGCGATCCTCACGAGACGAGGGGTGGAGGCTATGGATCGAGACGGAGAAGGACGGCGCACGTTCCTCAGGGGTGCGGTCGTCGGCGGTGCCGCGGCTGTATCCACCACACTGCCGGGCACGGCCGCGGCGCAGGCCGCCGCCGGCACGGCGAAGGGGGCAACCCCGCCCGCCGCCACCGCCGGCTATGTCTACCTGACGCCGGACGAAGGCGCGTTCATCGAGGCGGTCGTCGACCACATGATCCCGGCCGATGCGTTGACCCCGAAGGGCACCGACCTCGGCCTGCATGTCTACATCGACCGCGCCCTGGCCAGCGGCTGGGGCAAGGGCGAGCGCCTGTATCGCCAGGGCCCCTGGAAGCAGGGCACCGGCAACCAGGGCTACCAGCTGCCGCTGACGCCTGCCGAGCTCTACCGCGCGGCGATCCCTGCCGCCAACGCCGCCTGCGTGAAGGCCTACGGCCGGCCCTTCGACCGGATCACCGCCGAGCAGCGCGAGGCCTTCCTGGTGGGCATGCAGCAGGGCAAGGTCACGCTCGAGAACGGCCCGCCGGTACGGACCTTCTTCGGCATGCTGTACCAGAACGTGATGGAGGGCCTGTTCTCCGATCCGATCTACGGCGGCAACCGCAACAAGGCCGGCTGGAGGCTGGTGAACTTCCCCGGGGTCATCGCGACCAACCAGCAGAACATGGACAAGTTCCGCGACCGCAAGATGCCGACCAACCCGCTCGGCATCGCCGACATCAGCTGACCGGAGACCGACGACATGGCAGCCAGGAAACTGAAGGAAGTCGACGCGGTCATCATCGGCCTCGGCTGGACGGGCGGCATCCTCGCGAAGGAACTCGCCGAGGCCGGACTGAAGGTGGTCGCGCTCGAGCGCGGCAGGATGACCACCACCGAAGGCGACTTCCAGTTGCAGCAGGTGCGCGACGAGCTGCGCTACGTGCAGCGCCAGGAGATGATGCAGGACGCCTCGCGCGATACGGTCACCATGCGCAACACGCACAAGCAGGAAGCGTTGCCGGTGCGCCGGCTGGGTTCGTTCCTGCCCGGCGAGGCGGTCGGTGGCTCGGGCCTGCACTGGAGCGGCGGCACCTGGCGCTGGTCGGACAACGAGTTCAAGGTGCGCAGCCAGTACGAGCAGCGCTACGGCGCGAAGTTCATCTCCGCCGAGATGTCTGACCTGCGCGACTGGGGCATCAGCTATGCCGAGCTGGAGCGCTACTACGACAAGTTCGAGTACATGGCGGCGGTGTCCGGCAAGGCCGGCAACCTGAAGGGAAAGATCCAGCCGGGCGGCAACCCGTTCGAGGGGCCGCGCGCCCGCGAATACCCGCTGCCACCCCTGAAGAGCGTGCTGTCCTCGCAGCTGTTCGCCGAGGCGGCGACCAAGGCGGGCTACCACCCTTTCCCGCGCCCGGCCGCCAACGCGTCGCGCGCCTACACGAACCCGGACGGCGCCACCTACGGCGGCTGCCAGTACTGCGGCTTCTGCCAGCGTTTCGGCTGCGAAGCCAATGCCAAGGCCAGCCCGCACATGACGGTGGTGCCGGCGGCGCTGAAGAGCCAGAACTTCGAACTGCGCACCAAC
>JAIENF010000492.1 GCA_019751575.1 Burkholderiales bacterium | reverse complement strand
GTGATCGCGGCCAGCCCTGCCGCGGCGTCGAACTCGCGCATCGCCCACATCACGTCGATCATCAGCTTGCCGCCGGCCTTGTTGCGATCGATGTTCCAGCGTGCGAGGGCCTCGTCGTCGACCCGCGCCACCCGGCGCCGGACCTCTTCGATGCCCTGCGTGGGCAGGCAGAAGTTCGCCTCGGTGTGCGCCCAGCGCGCGCCCCATTCGTCGAAGGTCCTGAACGGCGTCTCGACGATCACCGCCGACAGCGTGCGCGACGCATGGCTGGCGGCAAAGCCGATGGTGACGGTTCCGCCGCAGGAGCAGCCTGAAACATGCGCAGCCGGGATGCACAGGCTGTCCATGAAGGCAGCCAGCGCAGCGCAGTAGTCCGCGATGGAGTAGTGGCGCGTGACCGGATCGGAGTCGCCATGGCCGGGCATGTCCCAGGCAACCACGCGGAAGCTTCGCGCGAGCCGGGCCATCACGCCGGCATACTGGTGGGCCGAGCCGCCGTTGGTGTGGATCAGGACGAGCGGATCGCCGCTTCCGGCTTCCAGGTAATGCATCCGGCCGTGGCCATTGGTCTGCACGAAACCGTCCCGGAAGGCGGGCATGCCGGCGCTGCTGCTCATCGTTGCGTCCTCAGGGTGCGGGTCAGGCTGCGGCGAGCGTCTTCGCAGGGGCGCGGCTGCGCACGTGCGGCATGATCTGCTCGGAGAAGGTCACCAGCGATTCCCGGCTGGCGGTGGCATTGGTCAGCAGCACGTACTCGACGCCGCCGTCGGCGAGCTTCTGCAGGCGCTCGCCGATCTCTTCCGGCGTGCCGATCAGCGCCGCGTCGTCGCCGGCGATGCCGGCATCGGCGAAGGTGCCCGGTTCGAGGTTGATTGGCTTCTTCGCCAGTTCACCGATCTTCTTCAGCGTCTCGATTCGCCGCGCGTAGGCCTGCCGGCGCTCCTCGTCGTTGTGCACGATGTGCAGTGCGCGCGTCACGCCGCAGCGCGCGGCGTCGGGCGCGATGCCGGCGGCGCGCTGGGCCTGGAGGAACACCTGCACGCGCTCGATCGTGTCCTCGACCGATCCGATCTGGTCGAGCAGCACGCTGTAGTTCTGGCTCGCCACGTAGGCGATGCCCTCGGGGCGCCCGGCTGCCATCCATACCGGGGGATGCGGCTGCTGCACGGGCGCGGGTTCGACCACGATGTTCTCGAAGTTCCAGTACTTTCCGTGGTGGGAGAAGCGCTCCTTGCTCGACAGCGACTTCAGCAGCAGTTCGAGGCATTCGCCGTAGCGCTCCTGGGCCTCGGACATCGGGATGCAGAAGGCCTTGAACTCGTCGCTGCGATACCCCCTTCCGACACCCATGTCGAAGCGGCCCTCGCACAGCACGTCGAGCGTGGCGATCTGTTCCGCCAGCAGCACCGGGTTGTGCCATGGCAGCACGACCACGGCCGTGCCGAGCCGGATGCGACTGGTCCTGGCGGCGATGTACGAAAGCAGGTTGAGCGATGCGGACAGTTGCCCCACGCCAGTGAAGTGGTGCTCGACCAGGAACGCGCTTTCGAAGCCGAGGTCCTCGGCGTCGCAGATGTAGCGGATGAAATCCCGATAGCCGTAGCTGTCGCCCAGGGGATTCGCGCTCCCCACCTTGCCGCCGCCGAACAGCCCGAACTTCATGGCCTTCCCCCCGGTTCCATCGTCCGATGATCGCGTGCCCGTGCCGTTCATGGGGTTGGCCACCCTTGCCGGCATCGATGCCCGCTGCGTCAGCCATTCTAGGCAACGTCCCGGGCCGCGGGAAGCTGCGTTTCATCCGATGAGTATTTCCATCCGGTCAAGAATCGCCGGCGTGCCTCAGGCCATCGTCCCGATGCTGGCCGCAGGTGCCACCGGCATCTCGGTCAGCGCAAGCACCTCTTCCACCTCGAAGCCGGGTGCCACCTCGATCAGCTCGAACCGGCTGGCGGCGTCGTCCCAGTGCAGCAGCGCGAGGTCGGTGACCACCCAGTCGACGCAGCGGCGTCCGCTCAGCGGGAACCGGCACTGCTGCTTCAGCTTGGGCCGGCCCTTGCTGTCGCAGTGTTCCATCACGATGATCAGTTCGCTGCCACCCGAGATCAGGTCCATCGCGCCGCCGATGCCGCCCAGGCGGGCGTTCTCGGTGCTCCAGTTGGCGACGCTGCCGGTCGCGTCGACTTCGTAGGCGCCCAGGATCACGGTGTCGATGCGCCCGCCGCGCGCCATCTCGAAGGAGGTGACCGAGTCGAAGAACGAGGCCCCGGGGACCAGTTCCACGTACTGTCCGCTCGCGTTGTACATGTCCGGGTCGACCTTGTCGCCGGAGACCATGCGGCCATAGCCGAGCACGCCGTTCTCGGCATGCAGCACGACGTCACGGCCCTCGAGGTAGTTCGACACCATGGTCGGGATGCCCACGCCGAGGTTCACGTAGCTGCCCTCGCGCACCAGTCGCGCCGCGCGCTGCGCGATGCCGGCGCGGGTGAGGGCCGGCTTGCCGCCATACAGCCGGGGCTGGTCCGCGGGCCGCTTCTTCGACTGGGGCGTCTGCTTAGCGTCGAAGGGGTTGGTGCTCTTCACCACGCGGGCGATGAAGATGCCGGGCAGGTTGATCAGTTCGGGCGGTATCCCGCCGACCTCGACGATCTCGTCGACCTCGACGATCGCGATGCGCGCAGCCTTGGCGAAGGCCGGGTTCAGGTTCTGGCTTCC
>JAIENF010000535.1 GCA_019751575.1 Burkholderiales bacterium | reverse complement strand
GCCGCCGAAGTCCTTGCGGGCGCATCCGGGATGAGCTGGCTGCAGAAGCTCCTGCCGCCGAAGATCAAGCGCGACGAGGGCGCGTCGCGCAAGACCGTGCCCGAAGGGTTGTGGACGAAGTGCGACGGCTGCGAGACGGTGCTCTACCGGACCGACCTCGACAACAACCTGCAGGTGTGTCCCGGCTGCGGTTTCCACAATCGCATCGGCGCGCGCGAACGGATCGACATGCTGCTCGACGCCACGGGCCGCTACGAGATCGGTGCAGAGGTGCGCCCGGTGGACAGCCTGAAGTTCAAGGACACGAAGAAGTACAGCGACCGCCTCTCCGCGGCGGCCCGCGACACCGGCGAGGACGACGCGCTGGTGGTGATGCAGGGAACCATTCATTCGGCACCGGTGGTGGTGGCCGCATTCGAGTTCCGCTTCCTCGGCGGGTCGATGGGGTCGGTGGTCGGCGAACGGTTCGCGCGCGGCGTGCGCACCGCGATCG
Organism: Burkholderiales bacterium; assembly: GCA_019751575.1. Classification (GTDB taxonomy): domain Bacteria; phylum Pseudomonadota; class Gammaproteobacteria; order Burkholderiales; family CAIKXV01; genus CAIKXV01. Next base: position 2,221 of record JAIENF010000535.1, on the reverse strand, counting down.
ACCAGCGCATGCCTTTCGTGTGCGTCGCTGCCTCGGGTGGCGCGCGGATGCAGGAGGGCGTGTTGTCGCTGGTGCAGATGTCGAAGTGCTGCGCCGCGCTGACGCTGCTGGCGAATGAACGGCTGCCGTTCATCTCGGTGCTGACCGACCCGACGATGGGCGGGGTGTCGGCGAGCTTCGCGATGATCGGCGACGTGGTGATCGCCGAACCGGGGTCGCTGGTCGGCTTCGCCGGTCCGCGGGTGATCGAGCAGACGGTGCGCGAGACGCTGCCGGCGGGCTTCCAGCGTGCGGAGTTCCTGCTCGAACACGGCGCGATCGACATGATCGTCGACCGGCGCGAGATGCGCGACCGGCTGGCCTCGCTGCTGGCGCTGCTGTGCCGGCAGCCTCAACCGCGCCTGCAGGCGCAGCCCGCGAAGTGAGCGGCGAAGGCGTCCAGCGGAGCCTCGACGACTGGCTCGGGTACATCTCGAACCAGCATCCGGTGACCATCGAGCTCGCCCTGGACCGGGTGGCCGAGGTGTGGCGCAGGCTGTGCCCGTCGGGCCCCGGCGGTTCGCCCGGCTTCCCCGTGATCACCGTCGGCGGCACCAATGGCAAGGGTTCGACCTGCGCGATGCTCGAGGCGATCCTCGACAGGGCCGGCTACCGGGTCGGCTGCTACACCTCGCCGCACCTGCTGCGCTACAACGAAAGGGTGCGCATCGCCCGCCACGATGCGACCGATGCAGACCTGTGCCGCGCCTTCGAGGCCGTGGAGATCGCACGTGGCAGCATCGGCCTCACCTACTTCGAGTTCGGCACGCTGGCCGCGTTGTGGCTGATGATCGACAGCCGAATCGACGTCGCGGTGCTCGAGGTGGGCCTCGGCGGCCGCCTGGATGCGGTGAACATCATCGATGCCGATGTGTCGGTGGTCACCAGCGTGGGACTCGACCACATGGAGTACCTCGGCGACACGCGCGAGAAGATCGGCTTCGAGAAGGCCGGCATATTCCGGGCCGGACGTGCCGCGGTCTGTGCCGATGCGGACGCGCCGGCGGCACTGGTCGCGCATGCGGCGTCGATCGGCGCACGCCTGCTGCGCGCCGGCATCGACTACGATTTCACCGAACAGGACGGTGGACAGTGGCGGTACCGGCGCTTTGGAGGCACGGCTGCGGATTCGTCCACCGGATCGCCGGTCGTCCCGCCGGCCGGGGACGACGCCGGCGCGCGTCCGGTGCGGCGGGCGCGTTACGGCCTGCCGTTCCCGGCGCTGCGCGGCGCATACCAGCTGTCCAATGCATCCGCCGCGATCACCGCGCTGGACGAGATCGCAGACCGGCTGCCGGTCAGTGCCGAGGCGGTGCGCACCGGCCTGCTCACGGCCGAGATCGCAGGGCGCTTCCAGGTGCTGCCCGGGCGCCCGACCGTGGTGCTCGACGTCGCCCACAACCCCCATGCGGCGGCGGTGCTCGATGCCAGCCTCGCACGTCTGCAGGGTACCGGCCGTACCTTCGCCGTGTTCTCCATGCTCGCCGACAAGGACATCGAAGGCGTCGTGCGCGCCGTCAAGGGCCGCATCGACGAATGGTTCATCGCGCCGGTGGACGCCGCGCGCGCCGCGGACCTCTCCATGTTGCGCAGTGCGCTGACCCGGGCGGCTGCGCTCGATCCGACCACGGAATGCGGCAGTGTCGGCGAGGCCTGGCAGCGGGCGCAGGAACGCGCGGGCGAAAGTGATAGGATCGTCGTGTTCGGGTCGTTCTACACGGTGGCCGAAGTGCTGGCGATGCCCGGCACGGCCCGCTGACCTGGCGCTGGCTCCAGCGCCCCGTGGCGTTCAACCCTCGGTCGAGACAGACAGGCATGGCACGCAGCACGTCAGACGAAGAACTGAAGCTCCGCAAGCGGGCCCGCCGCCGGTTGATCGGTGCGATTGCATTGACCACGCTGGTGGTGGTCACCCTGCCGATGGTGCTCGACAACGAGCCACGCCCGATCGGGGACGATATCGCGGTGCAGATTCCGTCGCCGAACAGCGGGCCCTATGCGCCGCGGGCGCCCGGGGCCGATGCGGCAGTGCGCGCCGGTACCGTGTCGCCCGCGCCGGCAAAGGCCGGCGGCAGCGTCGGTGCGGCGGCTCCCGCCGTTGCCGATCCGGCATCATCGCCTGCATCCGCATCCGCATCCGCATCCGCATCCGCATCCGCACCTGCACCTTCACCTGCACCGG
>JAIENF010000785.1 GCA_019751575.1 Burkholderiales bacterium | reverse complement strand
GATCTGGATCCACACCTGTCCGCCGATGCCGGCGGCCAGCGGCTGGCCGCAGACGTTCTTGATGTAGTCGCAGATGCCGGCGCCGCCGAGCGAGGGCGAGGCGAACACGCCGGTCAGGACGGCGCCGACGATGCCGCCGATGCCGTGCACGCCGAACACGTCGAGCGCGTCGTCCGCGCCGAGCATCCGCTTCAGGCCGGTCACGCCCCACAGGCACAGGATGCCGGAGACGAAGCCGATCACGATCGCGCCCATCGGGCCGACGAAGCCGCAGGCCGGGGTGATCGCCACCAGGCCGGCGACCGCACCCGAGGCGGCGCCGAGCATGCTCGGCTTGCCCTTGCCCATCCACTCGGCGAAGGTCCAGGCCAGCACGGCTGCCGCAGCGGCGACGATCGTGTTGACGAACGCCAGGCCGACCACGCCGTTGGCTTCCAGGTTGGAGCCGACGTTGAAGCCGAACCAGCCGACCCACAGCATCGCAGCGCCGATCATGGTGAACACCAGGCTGTGTGGCGGCATCGCTTCGCGGCCGTAGCCGACCCGCTTGCCGAGCACGTAGGCGGCGACCAGTCCGGCGGTGCCGGCAGTGATGTGCACCACCGTGCCGCCGGCGAAGTCGAGTGCACCCTTGGCCCACAGCCAGCCGGCTGCAGCGGTGACCGCCTCGAGCGACTTCTCGTCGGTGATCGCATCCGGGCCGTCCCAGTACCAGACCATGTGCGCCATCGGCAGGTAGGCGAACGTGAACCAGATCGCCAGGAACAGCAGCACCGCGGAGAACTTCATCCGCTCGGCGAACGCGCCGATGATCAGGGCAGGGGTGATCGCAGCGAAGGTAAGCTGGAACACGACGAACATGTACTCGGGGATATAGGTGTCCTTGCTGAACGTGGCCGCCGGCGTCGCATCGGTCACGCCCGACAGGAACAGCTTGTCGAGGCCGCCGATGAACGGACTGCCGCCGGTGAACGCCAGCGAATAGCCGTAGATCACCCAGAGGATCGCGATCATCGAGAAGGTGACGAACACCTGCATCAGGACCGACAGCATGTTCTTCTGCCGGACCAGGCCGCCATAGAACAGCGCGAGGCCGGGGATGATCATGAAGATCACCAGCGCCGTGGCGATGTACATGAACGTGATGTCGGCCTTGTGGATGTTCGGCGGCTTCGGTGCGTCGGCGGCAGGGGGCGCCGCGGCCGGCGCTGCTGCAGCCGGGGCTGCAGTGGCCGGCGCTTCAGCCTTGGCTTCCATCTTGGCCGGTTCCGGCGCGGGCTGCGCGATCGCGCCCGCGCTGAGCGCGAGCGAGACGGCAGTGAGCAGGGTCACGAGCAGCTTCTTCATGCGATCTCCCGATCTTTGTTCTTCGGTTTGCAGGACGTGGCTACAGCGCGTCGGCGCCGGTTTCTCCGGTGCGGATGCGCACGACCTGTTCCAGTTCATAGACGAAAATCTTGCCGTCACCGATCTTCCCGGTGCTGGCCGACTTCTCGATGGCTTCGATCACCTGGTCGAGCATGTCGGTCTTGATCGCGACTTCGATCTTGACCTTCGGCAGGAAATCGACCACGTACTCGGCGCCGCGATACAGCTCGGTGTGGCCCTTCTGGCGCCCGAAACCCTTGACCTCGGTGACGGTGATGCCCTGCACGCCGATGGCGGACAAGGCTTCACGCACTTCGTCGAGCTTGAACGGCTTGATGATGGCAGTGACAAATTTCATGGTGTATGCCCCTCGACCGACAAAAAAAGGGGGCCGGCGAGGCCGGCCCCCGCGTTTTCATTGCTAGAAAGTCTTCTGTACGCCGACGGTCCACGCGCTATCGCCGATGTTGCGGCCGAAGCGGTTGTTGTAGAACGCGGACTTCGCGTTGGTGTCGGTGTAGTTCAGGCTGAAGTTCAGGCCCATGAACTCCTTCGCGAGGCCGACACGATAGGTCGAGTAGGCGGCGTTCGCGCTGTTCGGCCCTTCATAGGTCTGGCGGCCCACATGCCCGATCAGGTTGAAGCCGCTGCTGCCCAGCGGCAGGGTGGCGGTCAGGTCGAGGAAGTCGCTGCCGCGCGCATTGTCCACGCCGAACGTGTCGCCCAGCGAGTACGAGTACTTCAGCGTCGCGAACTTCCAGGTGACGGCGGCATAGACCTCGTTGGTGTCTGCCTTCGCCGTGCCGGCGGCGAGCCCGGTCGGCGGCACGCGACCCGGGTAGTTGTAGCGCAGGAAGCCGACGTCGAAGGTGAAGTCGCCCACCGGCATCTTGAAGCCGAGGTAGGTGTCGATCTCGACCGAGTAGCTGCCGCCGTTGTAGGCGGCGGAGTCGGTCAGCCAACTTACGTTCGAGCCCCAGAGGCCGGCGTAGAAGCCGCTGGCGTGGCTGTAGTCGAAACCGCCCTGCAGCGCGGGCTTGCCGTCGGTCTGGGTCAGGCCGCGGAAGATGTACTGGCTGAACAGTCCGACGTTGCCGGTGAAGGTATGCGGCGAGGCGGGGGCCTTGGCCTGGGCCATCACGGCCATCGGTGTCGCGAATGCGGCGGCAACGACGCCGGCGAGAAGGGTCTTGTTGAACGGTTTCATGCGTCAGCCTCCGGGGGGTGTGTTGAACTCACAACAGAAGGGTGTTCCTGTCGGCTTGAAGCATTTGCTGTGCCAGCAAGAAACCAGCGTACAAACAGAGGGTTGTTGGATTCATGACACACGCAGGTCGTGCATG
>JAIENF010000160.1 GCA_019751575.1 Burkholderiales bacterium | reverse complement strand
GCATTTACGCGCCGGGCAACCTAAGAAAGGCCAAGCATGAAAGAGCATTTACCCCTGTCTGTACCTGCTGCCGAGGCGGCAGAGTTGGTGGGCGTCTCCGAACGAAGCTTTCACGATCTTCGTCGGCGTGACGGCTTCCCCGCGCCGATCAAGCTGTTCGGCCCGCTTCGGCCTCGCTGGCGCGTGGCCGACTTGCGTGCGTGGGTCGAATCGCTGCCGGAACTCGAACTGCAACCGACGCCCTTGCAGTTGATCGAGGGCAAGCGACGTAAGCGCGCCACACGTCAAGCCCCCGATGGAGGTGACGCATGAAGCCCCGCGGTGAGTTCGACCGCGAGGCCCTACCAGCGTCCACGAAATTTTACCCGGCACAAGGCGTCACCCTGCGCGGTCGTGGCGCGTGGCGTGACGCCCTGTGTCCCTTCCACGACGACCATAGTGCGTCCCTGCGCGTGCGGATCGAGAACGGAGCGTTCCGCTGTATGTCGTGTGGCGCACGTGGCGGTGATGTGCTGGCTTTCCTTCGCCTGCGCAACGGCATTGGTTTCGTCGCGGCGGCGAAGCGGCTCGGTGCTTGGAGGGGATCATGATGATGATCAACAGGACTCAGGCGTCCGATCTGCACGGGCCGCCAATCCCGTTTAGTAAGGCGGCGGAAGCCCTGTCTACCAAAGCAATCCGCGATGGCTACCAGCCAGCCGGTTTGCACATCTATCGTGACGCGCAGGGTGCGTTCTGGTTCGCACGCATTCGATGCAAGCATCCCAATGGACAGAAGTGGATCCGCCCGGTCCGCCGTGAGGGCCTCGGATACGTGATCGGCGAACCAGCGGATATTGCAGCCTGCAAGCCGCTCTATCGGCTGGACGCCATCACAAGTGCTGATTTGAAGACCTGGGTGTTCTTCGTCGAGGGGGAAAACTGCGCCGATCAGCTTGCTGAAATTGGCCTTCTGGCCACCACAGCCGGCAGTGCCGCCAGCGATGACAAAGCCGACTTCGCGCCGCTGGCTGGGCGATCGGTGACGCTCTGGCCGGATAACGATCTTGCCGGAAAGGAGCATATGGCGCGCGTGGCGGCGAAGCTGGTGGCGATCGACTGCAACGTGCTGATTGTCGACGTAGACGCTCTGGCGCTGCCTGCTAAGGGTGACGCGGTGGACTGGCTGGCGGCGCACGCGGAGGCGTCGGCGGCGGACGTGGCGGGGTTGCCGAAGATCGAAGGGGCGGCGGCGGTCGGGGCGGAGGTTCGGGGCGTGGCGCAGGCGCCGGGAACCGACCACGTGGTCAAGACCGACGTTGAGGATATTGTGCAGGCGGCGGAAGCCGGTGACGTGGGCGCACCGTTCGAGCCGGCTGCGTTGGCGGCGCTACGCGACCTGCGCGCCCGCGACCACGCAGGCTGGGCGCGGCTGCGAGCGCGGCTGAAGGCGGCCGGAGTCGGCGTCACCGAACTGGACCGACACCTGCATAACCACGGTGGTACCGGCCACGAAGATGAGGGAAGCGTCGCCGACAAGCTCATCTTCATGGCGCGCGCTCGATGCCAACTGCTGCATGACGGGCTGCGCGAACCATATGCGGTGTTTGAGGCGGCCGGCGCGCGTCAGGTGCATCGCGTTCAGTCAGACAGCTTTCGCGACTACTTGAGCCATGCTTACTACACCGAGTACGACCGCGCGCCGAACGATCAGGCCGTGAAGGTGGCGCTCGCAACACTACGCGGCCAGGCACAGTTCGAGGGTGACTCCTGCGAGGCATTCGTCCGGATCGCCAAGACCGACTCCGGCTATTGGCTGGACCTGTGCAACGACGCATGGGAGTGCGTGCACGTCACGTCGACCGGCTGGTCAGTCGTGGCGGGCGCAGGCGCTCCGCTGTTCACACGCAGCCCTTCGATGCAACCGCTGCCCGTGCCCGAGCGCGGTGGTACGCTGGATGCGCTGTGGCCGCTGGTCAACATCCCTGCCGCAGACCGACCGCTGGTGCTGGCGTGGCTGCTCGAATGCGTCCGGCCCGAAACTCCACACGTGGTACTTGAACTGGTGGGCGAGCAGGGGAGTGCGAAAAGCGCGACCCAGCGCGTGCTGCGGCGGCTGATCGACCCGAACCATGCCGACCTGCGACCTGCCCCGAAGTCTGTCGAGGACGTGTGGATTGCCGCGCGCAACTCGCACATGGTCAGTCTCGAAAACTTGAGCCACCTTCCGCCGCAGTATCAGGACGCGCTGTGCGTGCTGGCGACCGGCGGCGGCTACTCGGCCCGCACGCTGTACACGAACGCCGAAGAAACCATCATCGACCTGCGCAAACCGATCGCGCTGAACGGGATAAGCGTGATCGTGACGGCGCAGGACTTGCTCGACCGATGCCTGCACGTCGATCTCCCTGTGATCCAGAAGCGGGAACTGGCAAGCGAACTTGAAGCGCGGTTCAAGGCGGCGCAACCCGCGCTGGTGGGGGCGCTGCTCGACCTGTTCGTGAAGGTGCTGGCGACGCTCCCCGCCGTGTCGATACCGCCCGAGCAGCGGCCGCGCATGGCCGACTTCGCGGTTCTGGGTGAGGCGGTGTTCCGCGTGCTTGGCGAGCCGCCGGGAACCTTCCTCGCCCAGTACGGTGCGATGCGTGAGGACGGGGTACGGCGAACCATCGACGCATCGCCCGTGGGTGCGGCGGTGGTCGCCTACTTGGCCGATTCGCCGGATGGGTT
>JAIENF010000671.1 GCA_019751575.1 Burkholderiales bacterium | reverse complement strand
TGGTGATCGACACCACCGCCCCGGAACACGCGGTGGCTGAGCTGCCGCCGGTGCTGATGGGCTTCAAGAACGGGCGGATGACCTTTTCACGCCAGCCGGTTACCCTCCACCGTCCCTGATCCCGCATCAGACCCCATACTCAATCCTTCCGGCCTGCCATGTCCTCGATACTCGACCGCGATACCTTCAACTCGTTTGTCCGCGAGACCCATGCGGAGCTCGCAGGCGCGGCCAGTGGCCCGCTCGCCGGGCGGACCTTCGGCGCGAAGGACATCTACGATGTCGAAGGGCATCGATGCACCTTCGGTAATCCGAAGTGGCTGGAGACGCATGCGCCCGCGAAGCAGACGGCCGTGGCCGTGCGGCAACTGGTCGCCGCCGGCGCGTCGCTGGCGGGCAAGACCCAGACCGCCGAGCTGACCTACAGCCTCAACGGCGAGAACATCCACTACGGGTCGGTGCTCAACCCGAATGCACCAGGACGCGACACCGGCGGCTCGTCCAGCGGTTCGGCCGCCGCGACTGCCGCAGGGCTGGTCGACTTCGCGCTGGGCAGCGACACCGGCGGCTCGGTACGCCTGCCGGCGAGCTTCTGCGGCCTGTACGGGATGCGTCCGTCGCATGGACGTGTGTCCCTCGAAGGCGCTTGCCCGCTCGGCCCGTCGTTCGACACCGCCGGCTGGTTCGCGCGCGATGCCGCGCTGTTCGAGACGGTCGGACGGGTGCTGCTCGGCGACGCGGCACCGGCTGCCGCGCCGGGCCGTCTGCTGCTGGCGACCGATGCGTTCGAGCGCGCTGGCCGCACGGTCGGCGATGCGCTGCAAGGCGCAGTAGCGAAGGTCGAGTCGGTGCTGGGCAAGGCAGAACCGGTGACCGTCGCCACCGAAGGCCTCGACGACTGGGGCATGAACGTGTTCCGCGTCGTGCAGGCGCACGAGGCCTGGCAGTCGCTCGGGGCATGGATCACCGAACACAAGCCGCAGATCGGCCCGGGCGTGAAGGAACGTTTCGCCTGGGCATCGACCGTCGACCGCGGCATGCTGCTCGCTGCAGCGTCGAAGCGTGAAGAGATCACCCGCCGCATGGAACGCCTGCTCGCCGACAACGCCGTGCTGGTCCTGCCGACCTCGCCCGGCATTGCCCCGAAGATCGGCGCGCCTGCGGCCGAGATCGACGACTTCCGAGCCCGCGCACTGGCGATCCTCTGCATCGCGGGCCTGGCCCGCCTGCCGCAGGTCACCCTGCCGATGGCCACCCTCGACGGCTGCCCGCTCGGCCTGTCGCTGGTCGCCGCCCGCGGCAACGACACGATGCTGCTCGCCCTCGCCCGAAAACTCGCACCGTAAACCAGGGTCAGGAATCCGGGCCTGAAACCCGGGTCAGACACGGTTTAGCCTTTCGATTAATCCGTGTCTGACCCGGGTTTCATCACCCGGATTTCAGCGGCAGTTCTTCGAGCCCGGACCGGCCGGTCGCGCGGACGGCCTCCGGTTCGGCCCGGTGCGTGTCTCGGTCAGCGTATCCAGGAACGCCACCAGGTCGGCGATCTCGCGCTCGCCGAGGTTCAACGTGCGCAGCAGGCTGCCAGTCGGCCGGGCTGGCATTTCCTCGCCGGGGTCTGCATGTGGATGCGGTGCTGCGAGGATCAGCTTCTCTTCGGTGATCGTCGAGTAGTGGCGCACCACGCCGGCCAGCGTGGTGATCGATCCGTCGTGCATGTACGGCGCCGTGAGCGCTACGTTGCGCAGCCCGGGCACCTTGAACTGGCCGTAGGCCTCCACGGTCAGCGCGACCCGTCGGGTGCTTTCTCCGGTCGTGCCCTTGCGGTCGTCGTTGAAGCGGCCGAGCAGCGAGAAGCGGCTCGCCTGCACCGCCTTGATGCCGTCGTACCGGCCCCAGTCGAAGCGTCCGTCGGCGCGGCGCACCGGGATGCCGACCTGGTCGAACTCGCCGTTGCTGAACTGTGGCCCGAGGTGGCACAGGCTGCAATGGGCGCGGCCGACGAACAGTCTCAGCCCGCGCTTCGCGGCCTCGGGATAGCGGGCCTGCGCCGACCGGTCGCCGCGCGCCAGGGCATCGCGGAAATCGTCGAACGGCGTGCGGCCGGTGACCAGCGTCGCCTGGAATGCCGCCAGCGCCTTGCCGATGTCGGCGAGCACCTTGTCGTCCTCGGCCGCTGCGGGCGGTTGGCCGAAAACCTGCCGGTAGCCGCATTCGAGATCCGGCTGGCTGCGCACCAGCGCGGCCAGATGGCGTTCGGAACTTCCCATCTCGCGGGTATCGGCGAACGGGCGCAGGCTGGCCGCCCAAAGGCTGTCGGTGGCACCCGCCCAGCCGAACCAGCGGTTGAAGCGCGCATTGACCACGGTTGGCGTGTTGCGTTCGGCCTCGCCCAGGCCGGTGGCGGTCGCGCGCCGATCGGTCCACTGGAACTCGGGTACATGGCAGCTCGCGCAGGAGATCGTGCCGCTGCTCGACAGGCGGGTGTCGAAGAACAGCCGTTGCCCGAAGGCGGCAGCCCGCGCGGACGCTGCGACCCGGTTGCTGGCATCGGGCGCCTGCCGCGGTGGCCACGGACCGTGCTGCAGGATCTGCGCAACCTCGTCCGGCGTGAAGGTCGTTCGGGCGGCGGGCATGGCTGATGCCGCCGCCATCAGCGCCGACCCGGCGAGCAGGCCGGCCAGTGCGGCGAGCAGCAGCCGTG
>JAIENF010000074.1 GCA_019751575.1 Burkholderiales bacterium | reverse complement strand
CGTTCAGCCAGGTGCCACCGTCGGGCCGCGCGTCGAAGCCGGTCGACCTCAAGCCGCTGTCCGGCAGCATCGACAGTCCGAAGCCGGTGGCCCCGCAGCGGCCGTCATCCGCGCAGTCGGCCCCGCCGGTGGCCGCGCCGCCGCCACCACCTGCAGCGGCCCCGCCCGCCGCGGGAACGGAACGTGCGGCCCGCGCCAGCGGACCGCGCGGGCTGCCGTTCGAAACCTACATCCAGATCCGCCGCGGCATGAGCGAGGGGGAACTGCTGGGCCGTGCCGGTCCCCCCGACTATCGCGGCAACGAAGTCAACCGCGGCCTGGTGCAGGAATCGTGGTACTACCTGCCCACTGCAACCGATCCATTCACCACCATCATCCAGCTGCGTGGCGGCCGGGTGGTCGATACCGAACGGATACGCAAGCTTTGAACCGACGCGATCGCACGGAGGTTTTCGGCGGCACGCCGCGCAGGCGCATCACCCTGGCGGCAATGGCCGCAGCCGTGGCGGGTTTCGCACCGCTGCCCGCGCTGCGCATGGCGCGCGCCCAGGGCACGGCGGGTGCGCCCGCCGGTGCCACGGGTCTGGCCGCAGCGGCAGGGGGAGCGGTCCCGTCCGCCGCCGCTGCTGCCCGCCTGCGCAGCTTCATCGAAGGCACGCAGTCGGCGCAGGCGCGGTTCACCCAGACCGTCGTCGACCGCAAGGGTCGGCGCGTGCAGGAAGCCACCGGCACGATGCAGTTCCTGCGTCCCGGCCGTTTCCGATGGGAGTACGAGAAGCCCTACTCACAGTTGCTGGTGGGCGACGGCCAGCGCATCTGGATCTGGGACCGCGACCTCAACCAGGTCACGGTACGCCGGCTCGATCGCGCGATCACCGGCACGCCGGCGGCATTGCTGGCCGGCAGCAACGAGATCGAGAAGGCGTTCAACGTGACTGCGCAGCCGGCGCAGGACGGCCTCGAATGGATCGAGGCTGTGCCGAAGGGCAACGAAAGCACCTTTGCCAGCGTCAGGCTCGGGTTCGCGCAGGACGCCCTGGCCGCGATGGAGCTGAACGATGCACTGGGCAGCCGCACGATGATCCGGTTCGAGGATCTCCAGCGCAACCCGAAGCTGTCGCTGCAGTTGTTCCGCTTCACGCCGCCCAAGGGCGCGGACGTCCTCGAGGACAAATGACAACGCCCGCGCCGGTCTCCCGGCGCGGGCGCTGATGGTGCTGCTGCACTGCGTGGGGAAGACCGCGCCGTCGGGCGCCGATCTCCCCCTTCGAGCGTCTATCGGGCGTCGCAGAACTTCGTGACGGCGACCGGGTCGCGTGCGCCGCGGCCTTCCCAGAAGATCACCTTCGCGCTGATGCCCCTGGCCACGAGGTAGTCGGTGACGACCTTGGCGCGCTGCTCGCTCAGGCCTGCATGGCTGCGCTCTTCGAAGCGGTCGTTGTGGCCGGTGACGATCACCACTTCGACTTCGGTGGGGCGCTTGTCCTTGCCGGCACCGGCGGTGACTTCCTTCACCATCTCGTCGAGTTCCGCCTGGCCTTCCTTCTTCAGCACCGCGCTGCCGACATCCCAGGCGGTCCTGCCCTGGATCTGCACCGTCATCGTGACGTTGTCACGACCGGGCTTGCCGGGCTTCTCGCCTTCCTTGGGCGCCGGTGCCGGCTTGACCTTGAAGCCGGTCAGCTCGACGGCAACCCGGCGATTCGGGTCAAGGCAACTCACCAGTTCAGGGCTCGCGGCACAGCCGGTGAGCAGCGCAGCAGCAGCGATAACGACCCAGCTCGTGCGAGCATGCTTCATGTTGATCCCCCAGTTTGACGATGCGTTTGTGTTTGTGCGGTTTCAGTGCGATCCGGATCTGCACGGCAGTGACATCACCGCCCGCGACGTAATTCTAGGACCGTTGTAAGGCGCAAGTCATCTGTTTTCTCGGACCCGGTGTCGGACCCGTCCATCCGGTGGACGCAGTGAGACATGCCACGGCTGCAATGCCCATGGACACGCTTGCGAGGTCATCCAGATAGCCAGGCGCGGGAAGGAAATCGGGCATCCGATGGATCGGGCCTGGCACAGGGGCACGCCCGCGCCAGGGCGTGCGGAGGTCCTTGCCCGGGACTACTATCCACGTTCAGAGTGAGGAGCCCATGATGGAACCAGAAAAGCGTACAGCCCGCGCAGCGGCATCCGTGTTCACGTTGGTCTCGATGGCGATGGGCATGGTGACCGCTTCGGGGGAGCTGCTCGCCCAGCGTGCGCAGCAGCCTGCGTTCCCCGTGAAGCCGATGCGCATGATCGTGCCGTTTCCACCGGGTGGCGGCAACGACATCATCGGGCGTGCGGTGGCGCAACGGCTGTCCGAAGTGGTTGGCCAGCAGGTGGTGGTCGACAACCGGCCAGGCGCAGGCGGCGTGGTCGGCGTCACGATCGCCGCGCAGGCCGGGCCCGACGGCTACACGATGCTGCTGGGCAGCGTAGGCATGCTCGCGCACAATCCGGCGCTCAAGCCCGACCTTCCGTATGCCCCGCTGCGCGACTTCGCGCCGGTGGCGCTGCTGGTCACCTCGCCGATGCTGATCGCATCCACTCCGACGCTGCCGGTGAAGACGGTGGCTGAACTGATCGCGCTGGCGAAGGCAAGCCCGGGCAAGCTGAGCTACGCCTCTGCCGGCGCCGGATCGTCGCTGCACATGAC
>JAIENF010000596.1 GCA_019751575.1 Burkholderiales bacterium | reverse complement strand
GCGATCTGCTCGCGCCGCGCGGCGATGATCGGTGCGGCGCTTCCGGCGAGCGTGGCCGCGATGCCGAGCGCGAAGAACAGCGCGACGCCGAACGGTTCGAGTGCGAAGCGCGGCTCGATGCCGGGGAAGTAGCCGCCGCCGAGGTCGGCGCCGAAGCGCGCGATCGCGATCGCTGCCACGCCGATGCCGAGCGCGACGCCGGCCGCCGCCCCGATCGCACCGACCGCCAGCGATTCGAGCAGCAGCATCCGGGTGATCCGGCCGCGACTCGCCCCGAGCGCGCGCAGCAGCGCGATCTGCGGACGGCGACGCACGATGGACAATGCCTGTGTCGAGAACACCAGGAACGCGCCGGTGAACAGCGCCACCAGCGCGAGCACGTTCAGGTTGACGCGGTAGGCGCGCGACAGGTTCGAGGTGCGCTTCTCCGCGTCCGCCGGGGTCGCGATGGCGACGCCCGCTGGCAGCACCGCCGACAGCGCCGCGCGCGCACGCGCCTCGTCCGTGCCCTGGCGCAGCTTGATGTCGATCCGGTACAGCACGCCGAGGCGGTCGAACTGCCACTGCGCGGCGCCGATATCCATCACCGCGACACGCTGGCCGCGCGGGGCGCCGGGCAGCGTCCCGGCGATGCGCAGCCGCTTCAGCGCCGCGCCGACCCGCACCTGCAGCACGTCGCCGGGCGACACGCCCAGCCACTCGAGCGCGGCCGGCGACAGGAACACGGTGTCGGCATCGAACAGGGCGCTGGTCGAGCGGCGGTCGCTGCCGGTCGCCCCGGCTCCCCCGGTGTCGTCGGCCGCCACGCCCGCCGGCACTTCGCGCGCAACCTCCGGGACCAGCCCGGCATTGAGCGTCGCCACCCGCAGCACATCGATGCCGACCACCCGCAGCGAGGCGGCTGCACCCGCGCGTGTCCCCTCGATCCGCGCGTTCGCCTCGACCACCGGCGAGGCCGCGGCGACTTCGGGCAGCCGCGCGACCCGGGCATAGGCGTTCTCGTCGAAGCCCTCGCGCGGCCCGCGCAGTTCGAGGTCGGTATCGCCGAGCAGGAACTGCACGGCGCCGCTGAACTCGTCGAGCGCGGTGCGGTTGATCAGGTAGACGGCCAGGCCCATGCCGACGCCGATGGCGATCGCCAGCACCACCGCCAGCGTGCGTCCGACCGACGCCCGCGCCGCACCGGCCATGTAGGCCGTGAGCGGCGCCATGCCGGCCGTCCAGCCGCGCCGCTTCATGCCGGGCCTGCCGCGACCCCGTGGGCGGTCAGCCGCTGCACCCGGTCGGCACTGCCTGCGGCGCGCATCGAATGCGTGACCAGCACGCAGGCTGCGCCATGTGCCTTCACCTGCGTGCGCAGCAGCGCGAGCACGCCGTCCGCGGCATCGCTGTCCAGGTTGCCGGTCGGTTCATCGGCCAGCACCAGGGCGGGCCGGTGCACCAGTGCACGTGCGACGGCGACCCGCTGCGATTCGCCGCCCGAGAGCATCTGCACCGGATCATCGGCACGGTCGCCGAGGCCGACCGCCCCGAGCATGTCCAGCGCACGGGTGCGCGCTTCGCCGCGCGGCACCTCCAGCAGCTGCAGCGGCAGCGCCACGTTCTGCAGCAGCGTGAGCTGTGGCAGCAGGTGGAAGGCCTGGAAGACGAAGCCGATGCGCCGTCGGCGCAGGCCGGCCAGCGCATCGTCGCCCAGCGTGGCCAGGTCGATGCCGTCGAGGCGAACGACGCCCCGGTCGACCCGGTCGAGACCGGCCATCAGGTTGAGCAGCGTCGACTTGCCGGTGCCCGACTCGCCGACCAGCGCGACCGATTCGCCGGCGTCGACCGCCAGCGACAGGCCCTCGAACAGGGTACGCGGACGATCGCTGCCGACACGTTTGCCGACGTCATGCAGTTCCAGCAGTGCGGTCACGCGGTGTCCGGACGGGGCAGGGTTCGTTGGATGCATCAGGGTAGCAGAGCGACCGGCGGGGGCCTGCAGGTACCCGGGTGTCCGGCCGGTCGGCATGCAGCGGGCCGACCTTTGCCCGGGCGACGGGTTAGCATAGCGGCTCGATCACCTGCCGGGCCATGCCAGAACCCGATGTACGCCGCACGACGCCTCGCCTCGATGAATTTCCTGCTGGCAATCGGCACCGCGCTGGCCCTGTATGCCTGGCTGATCGCCTCCGGCCTGTCCGAAACCGATCCCAACGTGCTTCGCGCGAACCGCGTGCCGCTGGGTGCCGCCTTCCTGTCGATCGTCGAACTGGCCCTGCTGGTGCTGTACCTCCGGCGCCGCGACCTGGTCGGGCTGGTGCGCGTGCTGGCGGCGATCCTCGGTGTCATCGGCCTGATCCAGACAGTGATCATCCCACTGCTCAACGAGGCCCTGTACGGGACCGTCTTCCCGACGCCCGGGCACATGCTCCTGTGGTACGTGTACGCCTCGCACCTGCTCTTTGCCGCCTTCGGCATCGCCCTTTCCGGACGATCGCAGGTCTTGCCGATGGAGCAGTCCTCATGAGCGCCTTTTCGCGATCGCGTGCCCGGTGTGTCGCCCCGGTGGTGCTGGCCGCATTGCTCGTACTCCCCTTCGTGCAGGCACAGGCACAGGCACAGGCGCAGGCACAGGCTCCGGCTTCGGCGCAGGTGCCGGTGCCGGTGCCGCCCCCCGGTGCTGCTGCCCCCGCGCCGCCATCGTT
>JAIENF010000602.1 GCA_019751575.1 Burkholderiales bacterium | reverse complement strand
GGCACACGCCGAGGCAGTGCTGCAGTCCGGCGATGCAGACCTGATCGCCCTGGCCCGCGAGCTGCTCTACAACCCGAACTGGCCGGTGCATGCGGCGCAGGCCCTCGGCGAGCCCGACTACCTCGATGCCTTGCCGGTCGACTATGCGTGGTGGCTGAAGCGCCGCGAGCAGGTCCGCGAGCTCTCCCGATCGGAATGACCGTGCACGCACCCAAGAAGGCGCGCCCGGCCCGGCGCGCGAGCCTGCGCGTCGCGGTCGACATCGGCGGCACGTTCACCGACGGACTGGCCGTGATCATGCCGGGCGGACGCATCTGGGTCGCCAAGTGCCTGACCACGCCCGACGATCCCGGCGAGGCGGTGAGCACGGTGATCGCCGACCTGCTGCGCCAGGTCGCGCGTGCTGCACGCCCGGGCAGTGCCCCGCCCGAAGCGCAGGAGGTGGTGCACGGCACCACGCTGGTGACCAACACGCTGATCGAGCGCAAGGGGGCGCGCACCGCGCTGCTCACCACCTCGGGCATCGGCGATGCACTCGACATCGGGCGCGAGTGGCGCTACGACCTGTACGACCTCGACCTGCAGTTGCCAGAGCCGCTGGTGCCGCGCGACCGGCGCATCGAGGTCGCCGGTCGGATGGACGCCGTCGGTGCCGAGGTGCAACCGATGTCCGATGCAGCGATCGCGCGCGCCATCCGTTCGCTGGCCACGCTGAAGGTCGAAGCCGTCGCCGTGTGCCTGCTGCATGGCTACCTCGACGATGCCCACGAGCGCCGGCTCGCGGCTGCCTTGCGGGCGCGCCTGCCGGGGCTGGCGGTATCGCTCTCGTCTTCGGTCGCGCGCGAGATCGGCGAGTACGAACGGATGTCGACGACGGTCGCCAATGCCTACGTGCAGCCGCTCGTCGCGCGCTACCTCGACCAGCTGCAGGGGCGCATCGGCACGCTGGCCCCGGCGTCGTCGCTGAAGATCATGGTGTCCAGCGGTGGCTTCACCTCGGGGGCGGCCGCGGCGGAGACGCCGATCATGCTGCTCGAGTCGGGCCCGGCGGCCGGGGTGCTGTCGGCGCTGAATACCGCGCGGGCGAACGGCATCGACGCCATCCTCGCCTTCGACATGGGCGGCACGACGGCCAAGGCCTGCGTCGCGGTGGGTGGCGAGCCGCTGATCGCGCACAGCTTCGAGTGCGCACGCGTGCACCGGTTCAAGCGCGGGTCCGGGCTGCCGATCCTCATCCCGAGCATCGACCTGATCGAGATCGGCGCCGGTGGCGGCTCGATCGCGCATGTCAACGCCATGGGACTGCTCAATGTCGGTCCGGAGAGCGCGGGCGCCGTGCCTGGCCCGGCGTGCTACCAGCGCGGCGGGCGTGCGGCGACGGTGACCGATGCCGACCTCGTGCTCGGCTACCTCAATCCCGACAACTTCCTCGGCGGCGAGATGAAGCTGTCGGTGGCGGAGGCGGAGGCCGCGCTCGCCCGCGTGGCAAGGCCGCTGCGGCTGACCTCCGACCAGGTGGCGCGCGGCATCGTCGGCATCGTCAACGAGAACATGGCATCGGCGGCGCGCATCCATATCGCGGAGAAGGGGCACGATCCGCGCGCGTTCACCCTGGTGGCCACCGGCGGCGCCGGCCCGCTGCACGCGGTGGAGGTGGCGCGGCTGCTGCGCATTCCGCGGGTGCTTGCGACGATCGCCGCAGGCGCCGGATCCTGCCTGGGCCTGCTCGCCGCGCCGGCCCGGGTCGACCGTGCATGGTCGAGCCCGGCGCTGCTGTCGGACACCGACTGGGCGTCGGCTGCACGCGTGATGCAGGAACTGCGTGACGACGCCCAGTCGGAGCTCGACTCGGCTGGGGTGCCGGCCGGCAGCATCGCGTGGTCGATCGGCGCCCAGATGCGCTACCTCGGGCAGGGCCACAGCGTACCGGTAAGCATCCCGTACCGCAGGCTCGATGCCTCGGCCGCGCCGGTGGTCCGACGTGCGTTCGAGGCGCACTACCGCAGGCTCTACGGAGCCCTGGTGCCCGGCGCATTGCCGCAGGTGATCACGTGGCGGCTGACCGGGCGCGCGCCGATGCAGCGCCACCGGTTCCGCTGGGGAGACACCCGCGCCGATACGGGTACGGCTGCGACCGCCGGCGCGGCGCGCGGCCGGCGCCGGATATTCCTTCCGGTGCGCGGCAAGTACGTCGAGGTGCCGGTTTTCGAGCGCTATGCGCTGGCGCCGGGCAGTACGCTGGCGGGGCCGCTGATCCTCGAAGAGCGGGAGTCCACGCTGGTCGTGCCCATGGCGGCCGAGGTCGCGATCCTGCCCGACTACACCGTCTCGGTCACGATCCGGGAGTTCGAATGAAGGCTGCAGGCGCACGGAAGAAGCCGGCCCGGGTGTTCGACCCGATCGAACTGGAGATCCTCTGGAAGCGGCTGGTCAGCATCGTCGATGAGGCGTCGGCGACCTTCGTGCGTACCTCGTTCTCGACGCTGGTGCGCGATGCGAACGACTTCGCGGTGGTCCTGACCGACGCCCAGGGCCGTTCGCTCGCGCAATCGACGATGAGCATCCCGTCGTTCATCGGCAGCCTTCCGGCGACCGTACGGCATTTCCTCGACCGGTTCCCGGCGCATACGCTGAAGCCTGGCGACGTGATGATCACCAACGATCCGTGGATGGGCACCG
>JAIENF010000589.1 GCA_019751575.1 Burkholderiales bacterium | reverse complement strand
GCACCGGTGTCCGCGCAGCCGGCCCCGGCCACGAAGGCCGCCCGCGAACGCGCGGTGCCTGCTGCAGCGCTGGAGCGGGCGAGCGAGGCCGGCGGCTGGTGGATGATCGCGCAGACCGCCTGCGACGTTGCCCGCGGTACGGCCATCCTCGACCGGATGAATGCGGTGCTCGGACGGATCCGCCCGCCGTCGGCCGGGCTTTCCGTGTCCGAGCGCGTGCAGGATCCTTTCCTGCCGGAAGCCTCCCGGTTGAAGATGGAAGGGCTCATGCGGCGGGTGAGTGAGCTGCAGGGCATCGCCGGGGACATCCGGGGCGTCGAGGGCGACCTGGCGCTGGCCGCGAAGGAGATGCGGCCGCCACCGGTGCGCCTCGATCTGCCGGCATGGAAACTCGCCGAGCCGGTGAAGACCGAGGCGGACCTCGCGCGCCTGCGCGAGGCGACCGACCAGGCACTGTCGAAGGCCTGTGGCGAGAGCGTCGCGCAGCTCGAGGTGCGCTTCGTGAACGAGAAGACCGGGATCCTGCCGCTGCTTCGCTGAGCCTGACCAGCGGGTCACTTCACCCGGATGTTCGCTTCCTTCACCAGCGCGCCGAAGCGCTCGCGCGCCTTCTGCTGGCTCGCCCCGAATTCCTCTGGCGTGGCAGGCGTCGCCGGTTCGGCGGCCATGCTGGACAGGGTGGCACGCGCCTCGGGCGTCTGCATGATCCGGTTGATCTCGCGGTTCACCCGCAGCACGACATCGCGCGGCGTCGCCGCCGGGGCGTAGACACCGGACAGCCAGGCGATCGTCATGCTCGTGCCGGCCTCGATCATCGTCGGCGCGTTCGGGAACAGCGGCGAGCGCGCCGCGGACGGCACGGCGAGCAGCCGCACCTTGTCCGACCGGATGTGCTCGATCGACGCGCCCAGGTCGAACGTGAAGTCGACCTGCCCGCCGAGCAGGTCGACCATCACCTGCTGCGAGCCCTTGTAGGGCACGTGCACGACGTTGATCTTCGTCTCGCGGATCAGCATCTCGGTGGCTACATGCTGCAGGGAACCGTTGCCGGCCGAGCCGTAGTTGAGCTTCCCGGGATTGGCGCGCGCGTAGGCGATGAATTCGGGCAGCGTCTTCACGGGAAGCCCTGCGCGCGTGACCAGGAAGATCGCGGCCCGCCCCGTGGGTGCCACCGCCACCAGTTCCTTCGCCGGATCGAGCGGCATGTCGTACAGGAAGGGGTTGATGAGGATGGCGTCGGACGAATGCAGCAGCGTGTAGCCATCCGGGGCCGAGCGCGCCACGGCCTCGATGCCGATGTTCCCTCCGGCACCGACCCGGTTCTCCACCACCACCTGCTGGCCGAGGGCTTCTCCGAGCCGCGGTGCCATGGAGCGTGCGATGACGTCGGTGCTGCCGCCGGCCGCGAAGTTCACGATCATGCGGATCGGCTTCGCCGGCCATGCCTGGGCCTGCGCCGTGCCCGTGGCGACGGCCGCGGCGGCGGCCAGGGCGAGCGCGATGGACAGTCGTGCAGGGTGCGGGACGGTGGAGCGGGGCAGCAGTCGATCGGACATTCCGGCATCCCTGGTGACGTGTGGATTCCAGCATAGCAGCGGGCAAGGCACGGTGTCGATGCCGGGCGTGCGTCGCGCCGGCGGCGCATTCCGGCGCCTGCGTTGACCTGCGGCGCGCTGCGGCTTATGTTTGCCGCCTGCACCGACAGGAAGGCGATCCATGCTCAAGAGCCACGGCAGGTACGACTACTCCCCGATCAGCCGGCGTCCCGACTACAGCTGGCCGGAAGGCAAGCGGCTGGCCGTCCACTTCAGCCTGAACGTCGAACACTTCTCGTTCGGCGAAGGCCTGGGCAACGACTACGGCGTGCCGCAGCCGCAGCCCAACGTGCGCAGCTATGCCTGGCGCGACTACGGCAACCGGGTCGGTGCCTGGCGGCTGCTCGAGTTCGCCGAGGAATACGGCCTTCCGTTCGCGATGCTGATCAACAGCGCGCTCTACGACTACTGTCCCGAGCTGGTCGAGGCGTATGCGGCCCGCGGCGACGAGATCGTCGGCCATGGCCGCACCAATGCCGAGCGGCAGACCGAGATGGCGCTCGACGAAGAGCGCCGCTGCATCGGCGAGGCCACCGCCGCGATCGAGAAGCACTGGGGACGCAAGCCGCTCGGCTGGCTGGCACCGTACATCGCGCAGACGCACGACTCGCTCGACCTGCTGAAGGAGGCCGGCTACCGCTACATGATGGACTGGTCGCTCGACGACCAGCCGGTCTGGTTCCGCACGAAGCACGGTCCGATCCTCTCGGTGCCCTATGCGCACGAGCTGAACGACTCGGTCGAGGTGGTGTCGCGCAGGACCGGGTCCGAGGAACTGTGCAGCAACATGATCGCCCAGTTCGACGAGATGCTGGCCGAGTCGGCACGCCGCCCGCTGGTGATGCCGATCGTGCTGCACAGCTTCGTGCTCGGCCAGCCGTACCGTCTGCACCACTTCCGGCGCGTGGTCGAACACATCCTGCGCCACCGTGACCGGGTCTGGCTGACCCGGCCCGGCGCCATCTGCGAACACATCGAAGGGTTGCCGCCCGGCATCGTGCCCTGAGGGACGGAAGGAAGAAACAATGCGCATCGCGATCATGGGCGCCGGCGGCATCGGCGGGTACTACGGGGCGAAACTCGC
>JAIENF010000027.1 GCA_019751575.1 Burkholderiales bacterium | reverse complement strand
GCCAGCCTTGCGGCGCGCATCACCGCTATCGCCTCCGCCTGCGAGGTGCCCACCTTGGGTGCGCGCTCGCTGAGCAGCCGGCGCCACGCCCGCGCCCCAGGGACGGCCTGGTAGAGCGCCAGCATGTGGCGGGTGATCGATGCCAGCGGCGTGCCTTCGGCCAGCCGCGCGCAGGCGTAGGCAACCATCGACTCGACCACTTCCCGGCGATCGACGGTGTGCGACCCATCGCCGAAAAGGCTGCGGTCGACATCGGCCAGCAGCCAGGGCGAGTAGTACGCAGCACGGCCGAGCATCACGCCGTCGAGGGCGAAGGTGTCGATCGCAGCATGGCAGTCTTCGAGCGTCTGCAGGCCGCCGTTGATCACGATCGACAATCCGGGCCGGTCGCGCTTCAACTGGCCGACGACCGGATAACGCAGCGGCGGGATCTCGCGATTGTCCTTCGGGCTGAGCCCGTCGAGCCAGGCGTTGCGCGCATGCACGATCAGCGTACGGCAACCCGCGGCGGCCACCGCGTCGACCAGCGTGTACAGGCGCTCGGTGGAATCGTCGCGGTCGATGCCGATCCGCGTCTTGACCGTGACCGGGATGCGTACCGCTGCGATCATCGCGGCCACCCCCTCGGCGACCAGTGCCGGTTCGGCCATCAGGCATGCGCCGAAGCGGCCGGATTGCACGCGATCGCTCGGGCAGCCGACATTGAGGTTCACCTCATCGTATCCCTCGGCCTCGGCAAAGGCCGCGCAGGCCGCCAGCGCCGCCGGGTCGCTGCCGCCGAGCTGGATCGCCAGCGGATGCTCCGCGGTGTCGAAACGCAGGAAACGCGCGCGATCGCCATGCAACAGCGCGCCGGTGGTGACCATCTCCGTGTACAGCCGCGCATGCCGCGACAGCAGGCGCAGGAAATAACGCGCATGGCGGTCGGTCAGGTCCATCATCGGCGCTACGCAGAAGCGATGCGGCGGGACCGGCATGGCGGGCGATGGTTGCAAGGGCTGCTCGATGGCGGGGAAACGGCCTAGAATTATCCCACCAACACCGCAATCCCATCGAATCGTGGCGGTCCCCGTCCCTGCCGAGGTTCGCCATGAGGCCGCAATGATCGAAGCAGCTACCCTGGACCGCCTGCGTGCGCTGGCCGGCGACCGACTGCAGACCACCCAGGCGGTCCGAGAACAGCACTCGCACGACGAGTCAGGCCATGCGCCTGCGCTCCCCGACGCCGTGCTGTTCGTCGAATCCACCGCCGATGTCGTCGCGGTGCTGCGCCTTGCCGCTGCGTGCCGGCTGCCGGTGGTGCCGTTCGGAACGGGTACCGGCATCGAGGGGGCGTCCATCCCGGTGCGCGGCGGGCTGTCGCTCGACCTGTCGCGGATGAACCAGGTGCTGTCGGTCAATGTCGATGACCTGGATGCGCGCGTGCAGGCGGGCGTGACCCGCCTGCAACTCAACGACGCGATCAGGGAGCACGGCCTGTTCTTCCCCATCGATCCCGGCGCCGATGCCTCGCTCGGCGGCATGGCATCGACCCGTGCCTCGGGAACCAATGCGGTCCGCTACGGCACGATGCGCGAGAACGTGCTCGGCCTGACCGTGGTCAGCGCCGCCGGCGAAGTGATCCGCACCGGTGGCCGTGCGCGCAAGTCGGCGGCCGGCTACGACCTCACCCGGCTGTTCGTCGGTTCGGAAGGCACGCTGGGCGTGATCACCGAGGTGCAGCTCAAGCTGTACGGCCAGCCCGAGCGCATCGCCTCCGCCGTCTGCCAGTTCGACACGCTGGAGGGCGCGGTGCGCAGCGTGATCGAGACCATCCAGCTCGGCGTGCCGGTGGCGCGGATCGAACTCCTGGACGACCTGCAGATGCAGGCGTCCATCGCCTATTCGAAGCTCGACGAATTCATGCCGGCGCCGACGCTGTTCTACGAGTTCCATGGCAGCGCGGCCGGCGTGGCCGAGCAGACCGCGACCGTGGCCGGGCTGGCAGCCAGCCACGGCGGCTGCGCGTTCCGGTGGGCCGAGAAGACCGAGGAGCGAAACCGGCTGTGGAAGGCGCGGCACGCAGCCTACTACGCAGGCCTCGCCCTGCTGCCCGGCGCGCACAGCATGGTCGCCGATGTCTGCGTGCCGATCTCCCGGCTGGCCGAATGCGTGCTCGCCGCGCAGCGCGACTGCCGCGCCGCCGGGCTGGTTGCGCCGATCGTCGGCCATGTCGGCGACGGCAACTTCCATGTGACCTACCTCGCGCGCGACGAGCGCGAACGCGCGCTGACCGCTTCGCTGCACGCAGCGCTGGTCGAGCGCGCCATCGACGCCGGCGGGACCTGCACCGGGGAGCACGGCATCGGCATCGGCAAGCGCGGCTACCTCGCGCGTGAACACGGCGACGCAGCGGTGCACGCGATGCAGTCGATCAAGCGTGCGTTCGATCCGCTCGGCATCATGAACCCCGGAAAGGTGCTCCCGGATGAGGACTGAGCCTGTGGCCAGGCCCGGCGCTGCGGAAGGGCAGCACCGCGCGGCACTGGTGATCTCGAACGCGACCATCTTCGACGGCAGCGGGGCGGCACGCTTCGCCGGAGACGTCGCGGTGGACGACGACCGCATCACGGCCATCGGTGCACCCGGCACGCTGCGCGGCGCGAACGCGATCGACGCCACCGGC
>JAIENF010000708.1 GCA_019751575.1 Burkholderiales bacterium | reverse complement strand
ACAGCAGTTCACCCCACCCCACACGGACCACGCCATTCTCAACTGATCAGTGGTCCGAAAAACCCCGGCAGGTCAGCATCTTCCGCGATACAGATACGCACGAATAGGCGCTCCTGTTCTTGGCATTCTGCGACCTGGCCTGGCGCGCAAGGCACAGATGCGGCAACCAGATCCGGGTGGGCGGACCTTTTTTGTGATTGCAACGAACCCTGCACGGCTCTTCGAACGTTTCGAAGAGTTCGTTCACGTGCTACGGCTACTTGGCCGCCTGTATCTCCGTCACTACATACTTGCCGCCGTCATCAATTGCACGGAAGCGCACTTTGTCACCCACCTGCACTCTGTCAAGGAGCGACTTGTCCCGAACGGTGAACACCATCGTCATCGGCGGCATGTCCAGATTTCTCAAGGGGCCATGGCGCAGCGTGATACGACCTGTGGCCTTGTCCATGCTGCGCACTTCACCCTCGGACAGCGCATCTGTGGTGTCTGCCTGCGCAGCTACGCGTGGACCGGGAACCGGTGACTGCGCAATCGCCGGTGCGCCGGCGAACATCAGTACAAACAGCGCTGCAGTGCCCGCCAACACGGGGACTGTATGCATCTTCATCATTCATCTCCTTATCGGATCGATGTCAGCCTGCTACTTCGCAACGACGCGAACGGTGCCGACCATGCCTGCATCATAGTGGCCGGGCAGCAGACACGCGAAGAAGAAGTCTCCCGTGCGATTAAATGTCCAGATGATTTCGCCTTTGCTTGCGGGGGAAACGTGTGCCATGTAAGGCTCGTCGTGCTCCATCTTCGGAAACTTTTTCATCAATGCCGCGTGTTCGTCCAACTCCTGCTTGGTGCCCAGCACAAATTCGTGCATCTGCTTGCCACCATTGGGCAGGATGAACCGAATGGTGTCGCCCTGGCGAACTTCAATGCGATCCGGCGTGAATCGCATGTTGTCCGTCATCTGAATCTCGATCGTCCGGCGCACCGACCTCGCATTGCCTGATATGCCCCAAGGCTTCTGTTCCATCTTCACCACGCCTGGTTTCTTCGGGTGCGCGTCGCCATGGGCGCCGGCTACCGCCGGCAGGAGTAGAGCGCTGCAAATCAGGAGGGCACGGGTCATTTGCATTCGGAGACTCCAGTTCAATTGTTTTGGGTCGAAACTCACGGGTGAGCTTAGGGGTACCGCCAGACGGTCGGCACGGCCTAATCGCCGCTCTTCAATGCGCATGTGTTGTTGGCTTCACCGCCCTCGGCAGCGTGTCTGAGGGCGCCGCGCTGCCTGCTGGACGCGTTGGCGCGGGTGCATCGCCTTTCCACTCGTAAGCCACCGTACCCGGCGGATGCCGATATGCCCCGGGATCGGTGTAGTCGCCAGGCTTCTGATCGCGACGCACCTTGAACACCGTGAACATGCCACCCATTTCGAGTGGTCCGTACTGGCCGGTTCCGGTCATCATCGGCGCCGTGTTATCCGGCAGAGGCATCTGCATATGCCCCATGTCGGCCATGCCGCGCTCACCCATCATCATGTAATCGGGCACCACCTTCTGGATCTTGCCGACAAGTCCGCGATGATCAACGCCGATCATGGTGGGGACGTCATGCCCCATCGCATTCATCGTGTGATGGCTCTTGTGGCAATGCATGGCCCAATCGCCTTCTTCATCGGCCAGGAGCTCGATCTGCCGCATCTGGCCGACCGCAACGTCTGTCGTGACTTCGTACCAACGCGTGCTGGGGGGCGTCGGACCACCGTCGGTGCCCGTTACCAGGAATTCATGGCCGTGGAGGTGAATCGGATGGTTGGTCATGGTCAGGTTACCGATGCGTATACGCACACGATCGTTGAACCGAACATTCAGGCTATCAATAGCAGGGAAAACGCGGCTGTTCCAGCACCAGATATTGAAGTCGAGCATGGTATTGATCTTCGGCGTGCGGGCGCCCGGGTCCACGTCGAATGCGTTCAGCAGGAAACAGAAGTCACGGTCCACATCCGCAATATGCGCATGCTTGGCCTTCGGGTGGGTCACCCACATGCCCATCATGCCCATTGCCATCTGCACCATCTCGTCGGCATGTGGGTGATACATGAAGGTGCCTGGACGGCGGGCTTCGAACTCGTAGACGAACGTCTTGCCCACGGGAATCGCAGGCTGGTTCAACCCGCCGACTCCGTCCATGCCGTTGGGCAGCCGCTGGCCGTGCCAGTGAATCGTCGTGTGCTCAGGCAGACGATTGGTGACAAAGATACGCACACGATCGCCCTCGACGACTTCAATGGTCGGGCCGGGGCTTTGCCCGTTGTAGCCCCACATGTTGACCATGAAGCCCGGCGACACCTCGCGCACGACGGGCTCGGCGATCAGATGGAACTCCTTGACCCCGCTGTTCATGCGCCATGGGAGGGTCCACCCGTTGAGCGTGACCACAGGGTTGTAAGGACGCCCGTTCGTGGGTACCAACGGGGGTGCGGTATTGACCGAGTTTTGAATGACCGGCTCAGGCAGCGCGGCGAGGGAGTGGCGGCCGACGGCTGCTGCTGCCACTGCAGTTGCAGTGCCGGCGAAGAATCGACGGCGGGAGTTCAACAAGCTTGTGGACACGATGTGGTCTCCGTTCAATGCGGGGCGGCAGCGGCCGATGGGCT
>JAIENF010000281.1 GCA_019751575.1 Burkholderiales bacterium | reverse complement strand
CTTGGCCACGGGCCAGCCCGTCCTCACTGCGGTACTTTCCAGCCCACTCAGCCCATTCCGGATCTGCACGACATGACCGATACCTCCACCGTTCCCGAAAACGCACCGGCCGCGGAAGGCCGCGAGACCCTCGGCTTCCAGGCCGAAGTGAAGCAGCTGCTGCACCTGATGGTGCACTCGCTGTACAGCAACAAGGAGATCTTCCTGCGCGAGCTGATCTCCAACGCGTCGGATGCCTGCGACAAGCTGCGCTTCGAGGCGCTGAGCGATGGCGCGCTGTTCGAAGGCGATCCCGACCTGGCGATCGATGTCGGCTTCGACCCCGCCGCACGCACGATCACCATCGTCGACAACGGCATCGGCATGACCCGCCAGGAATCGATCGACAACCTGGGCACGATCGCCAAGTCGGGCACGCGCGAGTTCCTGTCCCGGCTCTCCGGCGACCAGGCGAAGGACGCCAGCCTGATCGGCCAGTTCGGCGTCGGCTTCTATTCCGCGTTCATCATCGCCGACCGGGTCACCGTCAGCACCCGCCGCGCCGGCGTGCCGGCCGCGCAGGGCGTACGCTGGGAGTCGACCGGCGACGGCGAGTACACGCTCGAGGCGATCGATCGCCCGGCGCGCGGCACCGAGGTGACCCTGCACCTGCGCGAAGGGGAAGACGATTTCCTCAACGCGATGCGCCTGCGCAACGTCATCCGCAAGTATTCCGACCACATCACCCTGCCGGTGCGCATGCACAAGGAGCGCTGGGACGCCGAGAAGTCGGTGTACGTGACCGAGTCCGAGCGCGAGACGGTGAACCAGGCCTCCGCGCTCTGGTCGCGGCCGAAGTCGGAGATCACCGACGAGCAGTACAACGCGTTCTACAAGCATGTCGCGCACGACTTCCAGGATCCGCTGGCCTGGGCGCATGCGCGGGTCGAGGGCAAGCAGGAATACACCCAGCTCTTGTACGTGCCTTCGCGCGCGCCCTTCGAC
The DNA here is from genome assembly GCA_019751575.1 of Burkholderiales bacterium. Lineage (GTDB taxonomy): Bacteria > Pseudomonadota > Gammaproteobacteria > Burkholderiales > CAIKXV01 > CAIKXV01. The sequence goes on along the minus strand of JAIENF010000281.1, from coordinate 1,664 downwards.
ATGTACGACCGGCAGCACAAGCGCGGGCTGAAGCTGTACGTGCGGCGCGTGTTCATCATGGACGATGCCGAGCAGCTGCTGCCGGCCTACCTGCGCTTCGTGCGCGGCGTGGTCGATTCGAACGACCTGCCGCTGAACGTGTCGCGCGAGATCCTCCAGCAGAGCCGGGACATCGACGCGATCCGCGCCGGCTGCACCAAGCGCGTGCTGTCGATGCTCGACGACCTCGCCGAGAACGCGAAGGAGAAGTACGCGACGTTCTGGACCGAGTTCGGCAAGGCGCTGAAGGAAGGCATCGGCGAGGACTTCGCCAACCGCGACCGGGTCGCGAAGCTGTGCCGGTTCTCGACCACGCAGTCGGGCAGCGCGGCGCAGGAGGTCTCGCTCGCCGACTATGTCGGCCGCATGAAGCCGGGCCAGGAGAAGATCTACTACATCACCGCCGACACCCATGCGGCGGCGAGCAACAGCCCGCACCTCGAAGTGTTCCGCAAGAAGGGCATCGAGGTGCTGCTGCTCTCCGACCGGGTCGACGAATGGATGATGTCGAACTTCCCCGAGTTCGAGGGCAAGCCGCTGGCGTCCGTGGCCAAGGGCCAGCTCGACCTCGGTGCACTGGAAGATGAAGCCGAAAAGGCCGAGCAGACGAAGACCGCCGAGGAGTTCAAGCCGCTGGTCGAGCGCGTGAAGGCCGCGCTCGGCGAACGCGCGAAGGACGTGCGCGTCACCCTGCGGCTCACCGATTCGCCCGCCTGCCTGGTGGTGGAGGAGGGCGACATGGGGATGAACCTCGAACGCCTGTTGAAGGCGGCCGGCCAGAGCATCGGTCCGGGCAGCAAGCCGATCCTCGAAGTGAATCCGCACCACGCGCTGGTCGAGCGGCTGTCTGCGGAGACCGACGAGGCCCGCTTTGCGGACTGGGCGAACCTGCTGTTCGAGCAGGCGATGCTCGCCGAGGGTGGCCAGCTTGAAGATCCAGGTTCGTTCGTGCGCCGCCTGAACGGCCTGATGCTGGCGCTGGCCGGTTCGGCGAAGTAGCCGTCGCGCACGCCGGCCTCAGGGCGGGGGAAGCCGGCCGGCGATCTCGAAGCCGCCGGCCGTCCCGCGCGGCGCCGGGCGCAGGACCACGGCTTCGCCCATGGCCGGATGGATGCCGGTCAACGCCGTGATGTTGACCTGGTGCGTCACTACCACCAGCGTGTCCCTGCCGCGGTGCGCCGCGATCCGCTTGCGCAGTTCCGCCGTCTGCACGGCGCCGGCATTGGCGCCGCCGCTGCCCAGGCGGGGATCGAAGAATGAATCGGCGCTCGGCCAGGGCGTGACCCGGCCGAACGCCTCCGTCGCGGTGTCGATGCAGCGGCACCAGCGGCTGGACAGTACTTCGCCCACCGGTACGCCTGCCGCACGGAACGCTTCGCCGAAGCGCCGCGCCTGCTGCCTCCCCGCGTCCGAAAGGGTGCGCTGGGTGCTGCAGTCGTCCAGCCGGAAGCCGGGCGGGTCGCCGATGCCGGGCACGGTCTGCGCGTGGCGCACGAGCACCACCAGGCCACCGCCCCGCAGCGCGGCCCAGGGATCCTCGGCGGGCGCGGCAGCGCGCACCGGCGCCACTGCGGGGCCCGCGCAGAGCAGCACGAGCAGGATGGCCAGCGCGATGGACAGCGGCG
>JAIENF010000166.1 GCA_019751575.1 Burkholderiales bacterium | reverse complement strand
CGCAGCAGCTGGTGCTGAGCGAACTCGCCCTGACCGCCCCCACCGCCGACGATGTCGTGGTCGACATCGAATGGAGCGGCATCAGCACCGGCACCGAGCGCCTGCTCTGGCTGGGCGAGATGCCGCAGTTCCCCGGCCTCGGCTATCCGCTGGTGCCGGGTTACGAGTCGGTCGGCCGCATCGTGGAAGTCGGCGCGTCCTCGGGGCGCAGCGTCGGCGAACGCGTGTTCGTGCCGGGCGCGCGCTGCTTCGGCGAGGTCCGTGGCCTGTTCGGGGGTGCCGCGTCCACGCTGGTGGTCGCCGGTTCGCGAACCACGCCCGTGGCCGACAGCCTCGGCGAAGGTGCCGTGCTGCTGGCGCTTGCCGCCACGGCGCAGCATGCGCTGGCAGCGCCGCACGCCGTGCTGCCCGACCTGATCGTCGGCCATGGGGTGCTCGGCCGCCTGCTCGCGCGCCTGGCCGTCGCCGCCGGCGGCTCGCCGGTGGTCTGGGAGACCAACGCCGCGCGGCGCGAGGGTGCCGAAGGCTATGCCGTGGTCGACCCCGCCTCGGACGAGCGCCGCGACTACCGCTCGATCTACGACGTCAGCGGCGACTCGAAGCTGCTCGACACGCTGGTGATGCGCCTGGCGGCCGGCGGCGAGATCGTGCTCGCCGGCTTCTACAGCGCACCGCTGCAGTTCGCCTTCGCCCCCGCCTTCATGCGCGAGGCGCGCCTGCGCGTGGCCGCGGAATGGAAGCCGGCCGACCTTGCGGCGGTCACTGCACTGCTTGCCTCGGGCCGCCTGTCGCTGGACGGCCTGATCACCCACCGGGAGCCGGCGGCGCATGCCGCGTCGGCGTACCGCACTGCGTTCAACGACGCTTCATGCCTGAAGATGATCCTCGACTGGAGAGCCGTTTCATGAGCCCCACCAACACCGCCGCATCCGTCGTGCAGTTCGCGATGAAGAACGCCCTGCGCGCAGAGGCCGCGATCGAGCCGGATCCCGTCTCGACCAGCCCCGCGACCAAGGAAACCCAGATCATCGCGATCTACGGCAAGGGAGGCATCGGCAAGAGCTTCACCCTGGCCAACCTGTCCTACATGATGGCGCAGCAGGGCAAGAAGGTGCTGCTGATCGGCTGCGATCCGAAGAGCGACACCACGTCCCTGCTGTTCGGCGGCAAGGCCTGCCCGACCATCATCGAGACCTCCTCGAAGAAGAAGCTCGCCGGCGAGCAGGTGTCGATCGGCGATGTCTGCTTCATCCGCGACGGCGTGTTCGCGATGGAACTCGGCGGGCCCGAGGTCGGCCGCGGCTGCGGCGGGCGCGGCATCATCCACGGCTTCGAAACCCTCGAGAAGCTCGGCTTCCACGACTGGGGTTTCGACTACGTGCTGCTCGACTTCCTCGGCGACGTGGTCTGCGGGGGCTTCGGCCTGCCGATCGCCCGCGACATGTGCCAGAAGGTGATCGTCGTCGGCAGCAACGACCTGCAGTCGCTGTATGTCGCCAACAACGTCTGCTCCGCGGTCGAGTACTTCCGCAAGCTCGGCGGCAACGTCGGCGTCGCCGGGCTGGTGATCAACAAGGAAGACGGGACCGGCGAAGCGGCGAAGTTCGCGGAGGCGGTCGGCATCCCGGTGCTTGCCTCCATCCCGGCCAACGACGACATCCGGCGCAAGAGCGCGAACTACGAAATCATCGGCCGCCCCGGTACCCAGTGGGCGCCCGTGTTCGAAGACCTTGCATCGAACGTGGCGAGCGCGCCGCCGGTGCGGCCGAAGCCGCTCACCCAGGACCAGCTGCTTTCGCTGTTCAGCAGCGAGATCACCGGCCGCGACTACGTGATGCAGCCGGCGACCGTCGCCGACATGCTCGGCCGCGAGACGGTCGAGAAGAAGACCCTCGAAGTGGTCTACGACGAGACCTGATCCGATGGACAACCGCCAGCCTCCTCCCGCAGAAGTGACGACCCCGGTCACGCTCCACCCGCGCGGCACGCCTGTCGCCGAGATCGACGGCGCCGGTTGCCACGGCGGCAAGGACCGGATGGAAGCGGCCGCCCGCGCGGCAGGCAAGAGCGAAGCGCTCGACCAGTACGCACAGGACTACCCGAAGGGTCCGCACGACCAGCCGCAGTCGATGTGCCCGGCGTTCGGCAGCCTGCGCGTGGGGTTGCGCATGCGGCGCACCGCGACCGTCCTGTCCGGCTCGGCGTGCTGCGTCTACGGCCTGACCTTCACCTCGCACTTCTACGGTGCCCGGCGCACGGTCGGCTACGTGCCGTTCAACTCCGAGACCCTGGTCACCGGGAAGCTGTTCGAGGACATCCGCGAAGCGGTGTTCAAGCTGGCCGACCCGGCGCAGTACGACGCAGTGGTGATCATCAACCTGTGCGTGCCGACCGCCAGCGGCGTGCCGCTGCAGTTGCTGCCGAAAGAGATCGACGGCGTGCGCATCATCGGCATCGACGTGCCGGGCTTCGGCGTGCCGACCCATGCCGAGGCGAAGGACGTCCTGGCCGGCGCGATGCTGCGCTTCGCCCGAGCCGAAGCCGAGACCGGACCGGTCCAGGCGCCGCGCAACCAGCCCGGCGGCGCGCGCGATGGCCGGCCGACGGTCACCCTGCTCGGCGAGATGTTCCCGGCCGACCCGAT
>JAIENF010000168.1 GCA_019751575.1 Burkholderiales bacterium | reverse complement strand
ACGTCGACACCTGGCTGTGCGGGACCACGGAAGACGCTGCGACGCTGGTGACGACCGCGCCGGTGGCGCAGTATGCTGGGGGGCCAGCCCCGCAGTCGCCAGCCCCCACATCATCGAAGCGAAGCTCATGAGCACACACGATCACGACTCCCACGAGGGCGACCACGCCCACGACCGCCCGCTCTCCGGCCCTGCGCTGCGCGTGAAGGCACTCGAGTCGCTGCTGGTCGAGAAGGGGCTGATCGATCCGAAGACGCTGGACGAGATCGTCGACACCTACGAGAACCGGGTCGGCCCGCGCAATGGCGCCCGCATCGTGGCGCGGGCCTGGACGGATCCGGCCTACCGGCAGCGGCTGCTGGACAATGCGACCGACGCGATCGCGGAATTCGGCTTCATCGAGCGCTGGGCCGAGGACATGGTGGCGGTGGAGAACACGCCGCGGGTGCGCAACCTCGTGGTGTGCACGCTGTGCTCCTGCTATCCGTGGCCGGTGCTCGGCCTGCCGCCCGCCTGGTACAAGTCGGATGCCTACCGCGCCCGCGCCGTGATCGACCCGCGCGGCGTGCTGAAGGCGTTCGGCCAGGAGATCCCGGAAGACGTCGAGGTCCGCGTCTGGGACTCGACGGCAGAGATGCGCTACATGGTGCTGCCGGAGCGCCCTGCGGGCACCGAAGGCTGGAGCGAGGAACAACTGGCCGCGATCGTCACCCGCGACTCGATGGTCGGCGTCGGCACGGTGGCCGTGGCATGAACAGCATCCACGACATGGGCGGCATGCACGGCATGGGACCGCTGGTCATCGAACATGACGATGCGGTGTTCCATGAATACTGGCACGGGCGCGTGTTCGCGATGCGCATGGCCTGCGCGTTCCATCGCAAGTGGAATGCGGACATGGGGCGCTACGCACGCGAGCGCATGCCGGCGGGCGAGTTCCTGGCCGCGAGCTACTACGAGCGCGCGGTCTACGCACTGGAGCGCGTGCTGGTCGAGAGCGGCCTGCTGGGCGAGGACGAACTGTCCAGCGGCAAGGCCACCACGCCGGTGGAGGTCGAGGGCACCCTGCAGCCGGAGCAGGTGGCGACGATCGTGCGCACGCGCCGGAAGGCGCGCATGGACGTCGCCGTCGCGCCGCTGTTCAAGGTCGGCGACGCGGTGGTCACGCGCAACATCCATCCGGAAGGCCATACCCGGCTGCCGCGCTATGCGCGCGGGCGCCGCGGCGTCATCGACCGCGACCACGGCGTGTTCTCGTTCGCGGACAGCAATGCGATGACGCGCGACCGCAAGCCGCAGCATCTGTACAGCGTGCGCTTCGCGGCCACCGAACTCTGGGGCGACGCCGCCTCGCCGCGCGACAGCGCCTACCTCGACCTGTGGGATGACCATCTCCAGCATGCCTGACGCGAACCCTGACCCGGACATCGATGCGCTGCCCGCCCTGCCGCGTGACGATGCGGGGCCGGTGTTCAGGGCGCCGTGGGAAGCCCAGGCCTTCGCGATGGCGCTGGAACTGCATCGACGTGGCCTGTTCACCTGGCGCGAGTGGGCAGGCACGCTGGCCGAGGAAATCGCGCACGCGAAAGCCCACCACGAATGCCACCAGGACTGGGACGACGGCAGCCACTACTACGAACGCTGGCTGGCCGCGCTCGAGACCCTGGTCGCGCGCAAGCAGCTGGTGGGCGAAGCCGACCTGTCGCGCCGCGTCGACGAATGGGATGAAGCCGCCCGGGCCACGCCGCATGGGCAGCCGGTCGTGCTGCAGCGCGGCTGAACATGCCCCTGGCCGCATTGCCGTCTAGGCCCCCTTGCCTTGCCCTGCCTACACGTGACCAGGCAGGTACCGTCCACTGGCGCGTGTGCATGCATGCGCACCGTGAATCAGACCGGTCGCCTGCATGAACGACGCTCGCCTTCCTGCGGCAGGAATCACCCCGTCCCCAGGCGTGCGGATCGTCGGCCTGGGGGCCTCCGCCGGCGGGCTTGAACCGCTCGAACAGTTCCTGGCCCGCGTACCGGCCGCCAGCGGCCTCGCCTACCTCGTGGTCCAGCACATGGATCCGACGCACCCCACGCTGCTCGCCGAACTGCTGCAACGGGCCACGCCGATGCCCGTGCACGAAGCGGTCGACCTGAAGCCGATCGAGCCCGACACGGTCTACGTGATCGCGCCCAATGCAGAGATGACGGTCCTGGGCGGCGCGCTGCGCCTGGCGAAGCCGGCCGAACCGCGCGGCCAGCGGCTTCCGATCGACGTGCTTTTCGGCTCGCTCGCGCGCGAACTCGGCGATCGCGCGATCGGCGTGGTGTTGTCCGGCATGGGTTCGGACGGGACCCAGGGCCTGCAGGCGATCAAGAGCCAGGGCGGGCTGACGCTGGCGCAACAGCCCGAGTCGGCGCAGTTCGGCTCGATGCCGGCCAGCGCCATCGCGGCCGGCTGCGTGGATATCGTCATCCCGCCCGCCGAGATGCCGATGCGGATCATGGGCATCGTCGGTACCCAGACGTCGAGGGGTTCGCCGGCTGCCGAGCCGGCAGGCCAGGACGGTGCTGCGCTGGAAACCATCCTCGCGCTGCTGCATGAGCACACCCGGCACGACCTCGCGCTCTACAAGTCGAACACGCTGGTCCGCCGC
>JAIENF010000488.1 GCA_019751575.1 Burkholderiales bacterium | reverse complement strand
AGCTGATGTCCGCCGACCGCGAACGCGTGATCTCGAGCGCCAACCGCAACTTCAAGGGCCGGCTCGGCAACCCCGAATCGGAGATCCTGATCGCCTCCTCCGCCACCGTCGCCGCCTCTGCCCTCACCGGCCGGGTCACCGACCCGCGAGAGTTCGCGTTCGACATCCGCAGCGCTGCCTGAATTCGACGGAGACGCACATGACCGGCAATGCAACCACCGTCGCGCCGATCCGCGCGACCGTGCACCGCCTCGGCGACGAGGTCAGCACCGACATCCACTGCTCGGCCAAGTACAACATGGGCAAGTCGGTGCAATGGCTGGCCGAACATGCGTTCGAGCAGCTGCAGCCCGGATTCGCACAGCGGGTGAAGCCGGGCGACGTGATCGTCGCCGGCAAGGACTTCGGCATCAATTCGTCGCGCGAACAGGCCGTGCACGTGCTGCGCGCGATGGGCGTGTCGGCCGTCGTCGCGCAATCGTTCGGCCGCCAGTTCTATCGCAACGCGATCAACAACGGCCTGCCGATCGCCGAGTGCGACGTGTCGAAGATCAAGGACGGCGACGTGATCGAGGTCGACGTCGCCGCCGGCCGCATCGCCGTGCCCGGCAGCGGCTTCAGCGCCGAGGTGCCGAAACTGCCGCCCGCGGTCCTCGCCCTGATCGCCGCCGGCGGGCTGCTGCCGTTCCTGAAGCAGCACCCCGACTGGGCCTTGCCTACCGCCTGATCGACAGCAATCGGGGTCTGACCCCGATTGTCTTCAGGCCTTGAGGTGGGCGTCGCGCTGCGTATACAGTTTGTCGTCGGCGTAGCCCATGGTCTCGGGCCTGGCGCGGCCGAGCATCACCTGGAAATACACGGGCTCGAGGCTGTTGTTGTCGTAGCCGTGTATCACGCCGGGCGGGCAGGCGACGCACTCCCACTTGCCCAGCCGCGTGGTGACGCGATTGCCCTGTTCGTCCTCGACGAACACGTCCAGGAATCCGTCGAGCACGAAGAACACTTCCTCGACTTCATGGGTGTGTGCTGCGTTGCCCTGGCCCGGCTCGACGAACATGATCGACAGCGTGAAGCCGCGCGCCGGGATGACCGTCGGGTCGTCGTGCTTGCCGGAACCGCCGGCGCCGATGAAGCGGTGCTGGGCGCGCTTCCAGCCTTCGATCTTCGCGTCCTCGAACGCGGCCCAGTCGGCAGTCTTTTCCTTGAACCGCCCGGTGAATTTCTTCATCACCTCGTCGAGCGAAAGCCCGACGAGTTCAGGGGGCATCGGATGGCGTGCGGCTGGCATGGTATTCGCTCCTCGTTCTGCGTTCATTGCTGGTGGACGATATTAGTGCCCGGCTGCGCACCAAGGCAACCGCGCAGCGTTTTTTCCGGACATGTTCGCGCACGCGTTTGCTGCCGTAATATCGCGTCCTTCCGGAATGTGATCACAACGCCGGCCGCCATGCGGCCAAGGCGGCATCGCCGCCAGCCCCGGCATGAACCCAGACAGGAAAGGTCCCACGCATGCGCGCCACCCTCGTCCCGAACGCCCCCCGAAAATGCCTTCCGGCCAATGCCGCGCGCCGGGCGATCCTCTGCGCAGTGCTGGCCTCCGCACCCGCCGCGGCGCTCGCGCAGGCGCCCGCCTTTCCTGCCAAGTCGATCCGCCTGATTGCACCGTTCGCGCCCGGCGGCGCGCTCGACCTGGTCGCCAGGGTGGTCGGGCAGGTGCTGACCGAACAGCTCGGACAGCCGGTGATCGTCGACAACCGGGCCGGCGCCGCCGGCGCCATCGGTTCGGAGCAGGTGGCGCGCGCCGCACCCGACGGATACACGCTGCTGCTGGGCGCGACCACCACCCATGGCATCAACCCGGTACTGCAGAAGCTCAGCTACGACCCGCTGAAGGATTTCACCCCGGTGTCTCTGGTGGCGACCATCCCCCACGTGCTGGTGGTCAATCCGTCGCTGCCGGTGAACACCCTGCCCGACCTGATCAAGTACGCACGCGCCAAGCCGGGCATGACCTACGGCTCGGCCGGCACCGGTTCGCCGCACCACCTGGCGGGCGAGATGCTCAAGCTCGCCACCGGCATCGACATCACCCATGTGCCATACAAGGGCTCGGCGCCCGCGATGAGCGACGTCATCGGCGGCCAGGTGCAGTTCATGTCGATCGAACTCACGGCCGCAGTGAACCAGATCAAGGCCGGCAAGCTGCGTGCGATCGCCATCGCCACCGCGAAGCGGGTGCCCGGCGTCGACCTGCCGACGGTCGGCGAGGGTGGCGTGGCCGGCTTCGAAGTGACCGCGTGGTACGCCGTGTATGCCCCGGCCGGCACGCCGCGGGCGACCGTCGACACGCTGTCCAGGGCCATTGCGCGCGGCCTGGGCTCGGGCGAAGCACGCGACAAGCTCGCATCGCTGAACGCGGTCACCATCGGCAGCACGCCGGAGGAGCTGACCACCCACATGCGCGCCGAACTCGCACGCTGGTCGAAGGTGATCAAGACCGCCGGCGTGAAGGCAGACTAGCGTCCGGGCTAGCGTGCGGCGTTGCCCTGACCGGCGACGCCTGCCCCCCCCCCCCCCCCCCCAACCAAAACACCCCCCCCCCCCCCCCCAGAAAACACCCCCACGGGTAAAA
>JAIENF010000338.1 GCA_019751575.1 Burkholderiales bacterium | reverse complement strand
AATCTGACGGACGCCCCTGCAAGACTTGCGGGCCGGGCGGCCGCGAGGACCCGGAACACCGGCCAAGGAACGGGCTCCAGCCAGCCGGACCCTGGCTTTACACGTTCATAAACAGACACCTGCAATCCGTCGCCCGCCGCAGGCCGGGGATGGCATGGCGTTTGCAGAAGACCCGTGTACACCCATGCTTCCAGCGAGGACCCGATGATCAGAGCCGACCTCCACGTCCGTACCGGGCAACAGCTCGCGATGACCCCGCAACTGCAGCACTCGATCCGCCTGCTCCAACTGTCCGCGGCGGATTTCGAGCAGGAACTCGAGGAGACGCTCGCGAACAATCCTTTCCTCGAGCGCGACGACTCGCTGAGGGACCTCGGCACCGGGGCCAGCCCGTCCGCAGGCACCGAAGCAGCCGGCGCGGAGCCGTCCTCGGACACCGCCCCTGTCGCTGCGGACGACCGGATCGAGGTCATCGCACCGCCCGACGGCACGGCATCGGAATGGGAAGACGAGTCGTCCTCGCGCTTCGACACGCCGTCGTCCGGCGAACGATCGGGAGACGATTCAGACGCGGCCCAGTTCGCGCCTTCGGCGACCTGCATGTACGACCACCTCCTCGGGCAACTGGGCGTGTGCCGGGTCAGCGCGCGCGACCGGGAGCTGGCCCGACTGGTCATCCATGCGCTGGAGCCGGATGGCTACCTGCGCACGTCGCTGGAAGAGCTCGCAGCCATGTGCCCGGCGCGCGAGGCAGTCCAGGTGGACGAGCTGTCCGTGGTGCTCCGGCTCGTGCAGAGCTTCGAGCCTGTCGGCGCGGGCGCACGATCGCTCGAGGAGTGCCTGCTGCTGCAACTGGAAGACCGCGACGAGGACACCCCCGGCCTGCAACTCGCCCAGCGCATCGTGCAGCACCATCTGCACCAGCTCGCCACACCCGATACGCCACGCCTGCTGCGTGCACTGGGCTGCAGCGATGCGGAGTTCGCCAGCGCCTACCAGTTGATCCGGGGCTGCTCGCCGAAGCCGGGACTGGCCTTCGGCTCGGACCGCACGGAGTACGTGGTCGCCGACGTGCAGGTACGCAGGATCGGAAAGCGATGGGTCGCCCGGATCAATCCGGAGGTGGTTCCGCGGATCCACCTGAACCGCGGATTCGTCGCGATGGTGCGCGAGCAGCGCGGCTCCAGCAGCTCCCCGATCGGCCACCACCTGCAGGAAGCCCGATGGTTCGTGCGCAACGTGAACCAGCGCTTCCGGACCATCCTGCGGGTCGCACAGGCGATCGTCGATCGCCAGAGCCGCTTCCTGGAACACGGCGACATCGCGATGCGCCCGCTGGTGCTGCGCGAGATCGCGGCGACGCTGGGCATGCACGAATCGACGGTATCCCGGGTGACTTCGAACAAGTACATGATGACCCCACGCGGGCTGATCGAGTTGAAGTACTTCTTCAGCAGCCATGTCGAATCCGATGGCCACGCGTGCTCTGCACGGGCCGTCCGAGCCCTGATCCGGCAGATCATCGTATCGGAGGATGCACGGCATCCGCTGTCCGACGTGAAGGTCGCGCGGATCCTCGCGGAGAAGGGCATCGTCGTCGCGCGCCGCACGGTGTCCAAGTACCGCGACTCGATGCACGTGCCGTCGGTGGAGGTGCGGCGCCTGTCCTCGGCGGCCGCGCTGGCGGCCTGAGCACCCGTCCAGGCTGCGCTACCGCGGGGCCGGCTCCCCCGCTTCGCCGCCGTATTCACGAAGCCGGTTGTACAGGGTCTTCGCGCTGATGCCGAGCATCTCCGCCGCCTTCTCCTTGTGCCCCTTGACCGATTCGAGCGTGGCAAGGATCAGTTGCCGCTCCATCTCTTCGACGGTCGTCCCGACCTGCACGGTGACCGACTGCGACACCCGCACCGGCGCATCGAAGGGGATGCAGGCTGCAGTGATCGAATCGCCGTCGGCCATGATGTAGGCGCGCTGGACCACGTTGCGGAGTTCACGCACGTTGCCGGGCCAGTCGTACTGCGACAGCTTGTCGATCGCCGAACGCGCGAACTTCCGGGCGCCGCCCTCGCGCGCGTTCAGCGCATCCAGGAAGTGCTGTGCGAGCAGTTCCACGTCCTCCAGCCGGTCGCGCAGCGGCGGCACACGGACCTGAAACACGTTCAGCCGGTAGAACAGGTCCTCGCGCAGCTTGCCAGTGGCCACTGCCTGCGCGGGATCCCGGTTGGTCGCTGCGATGATGCGCACGTCGGTCTCGAGCAGTTCATCGGAACCCACGCGCATGAAGGTCCCGGTCTCGAGCACCCTCAGCAGCTTCACCTGCAACTCGGGCGGCATCTCGGTCACTTCGTCCAGGAACAGCGTGCCGCCATTCGCACGCTCGAAGAAGCCACGGTGCTGGCGGTTCGCGCCGGTGAAGCTGCCCTTCTCGTGGCCGAACATCTCGCTTTCGATCAGCTGGGGCGAGATCGCTCCGCAGTTGACCGCCAGGAACGGAGCCTTGCGGCGTCGGCTGAGGTCATGGATCGTCTGTGCCACGACCTCCTTGCCGGCGCCGCTCTCGCCGACGATGAACACGGTGACCGCCGTGCCGGCCACCCGCCCGATCTGCGTGTAGACCACCTGCATCACCG
>JAIENF010000793.1 GCA_019751575.1 Burkholderiales bacterium | reverse complement strand
AGCCGTGCGAGGCCCAGGACGACAGGCCGAAGCCGCGCCAGTCGGGCGCGATCACGTGCCAGTCGCGCCGCAGTTCATCGACCAGGAACGCGAACGAGGCCGAGACGTCCATCCAGCCGTGCAGCAGGAACAGCCTGGGCGCGCCCTCGCTGCCCCATTCCCGCAGGTGCAGGTCGAGGCCGTTCACCGACAGCCAGCGTGACCGGTCGGGCCCCTTCATGGCGCGCAGCGGCCGCGGAGATGCGTGCGGCCGCGCCGGTACTCAGGCCGGTGCGCTGCGTCCCTGCGCATAGGTCTTCTCGCGCTGGCTCTGGCAGGCGATGCAGCGCGTGGCTGCCGGGTAGGCGAACAGGCGGGCGTAGGGGATGTCCACGCCGCAGTCGATGCAGTCGCCGTAGTCGCCTTCCTCCATGCGCTTCCGGGCACCTTCGACCGCCTTCAGTTCGACCAGCTCGCGCTCGATCATCGCGGCGTTGATGTCCACCATCTGGTCGGCGACCGATTCGTCGCCGGAGTCGTTCACTTCACCGGCGAGGTCGGCGTAACGCTCGGAGCTGGTCGCCTTGAGGTCTTCGCGGATGTCGCGGGCGAGTTCGGCCCGCCGCTTTTCGAGCGCGATGCGCAACTGGTCCATCTGCTGGTCGGTGAGTTCTGACACGTAGCGCTGCTCCGTCGTTGCCTGATTGCAGGGATGGGAAAACCCGCGACTTTAGCCTAATACGGCGTCGGTCCGTCTATCTGTCTCGGACGCGGGTGCCGGCGCGGTGCTCGAACGCCCGCCGACGAGTCCTGTCGCAGACGCCTGCTGCGCTGCTAGACTCGCGCCGTCTGCGCTGCGTGGCGCCTGTTTCGAGTGGAGTGGTCGGGTGTCAACTGCGGCGTGTGCGATCGATTTCGGTACTTCCAATTCTTCCGTGGCCCTGCTCGGCGCCACTGCAGGCGGGGGCGCACCGCCCGAGGGCTTCCGGCTGGTCGAACTGGAAGCCACGCATACGGCGATCCCGACGGCGGTGTTCTTCAGCGGAGAGGATGGTTCGCGCGCGTTCGGCCGCGCCGCGGTGCAGGCGCATGTCGAGGGCCATGAGGGCCGTCTGATGCGCTCGATCAAGAGCATCCTCGGCTCCGACCTGATCGAGCGCAGCACCGAGGTCGGCCCCGGCTTCATGGTCAAGTACCTCGACGTGGTGGTCGCTTTCCTGCGCCACCTTCGCCAGCGGGCCACCGAGGCGGCGGGCGGGCCGGTCGAGCGTGCGGTGATCGGTCGTCCGGTGTTCTTCGTGGACGACGACAGGGCACGCGATGCGCAGGCCGAGCGCACGCTGGAAGCGGCCGCCCGCAGCGCCGGGTTCTCGGAAGTCGCGTTCCAGTTCGAGCCGATCGCCGCTGCGCTCGATTTCGAGCGCAGCGTGGCGCGCGAGACGCTGGTGCTGGTGGCGGACATCGGTGGCGGCACCTCCGATTTCTCGGTGGTGCGGGTCGGGCCCGGGCAGCGCGGGAAGGTCGACCGCAGCGCCGACGTGCTGGCCAGCCATGGCGTGCACGTGGCAGGTACCGACTTCGACCGTGAGGTGAACCTCGCGGCGATCATGCCGATGCTCGGACTCGGCTCCGAGGGGCGCAGCGAATCGGGCGCCTCGGTGCACGTGCCGAACGCGATCTACCATGCCCTGTCGACCTGGCATCTGATCAACACGGTCTACCTGCCGAACCGGCTGATCGAGCTGCGCCAGATGGCGAGCCTGTATGTCGACCAGAACATGCACCGGCGGTTGATGACGGTGCTCGAACACAGGCTGGGCCACTCGCTCGCCGCGATGGCCGAGGCAGCCAAGATCGATGTATCGATGCATGGCCGGGCAGCGATCGACCTGTCGATGGTCGAGGCCGGACTCGCCGGCGACTTCGACGCCGTGCGGCAGCAGGCCGCGCTCGCCGGCTCGATCGAGCGCATCGTGGCTGCCGCGCGGCTGGCGATCGCGCAGGCCGGCCTGTCGCCGGCGAACATCGATGCGCTGTACTTCACCGGTGGTTCCACTGCGCTGGCCGCCCTGTCCGGCGCGATCGCCGCGGTGGTGCCGGACGCGGCCCAGGTCGACGGCGACCGGTTCACCAGCGTGGCCAGCGGCCTCGCGGTGGATGCCGCACGGCGCTTCGGGCCGGGCTGAACGGGGGCCCCGCGGCGGCTACCGCGCCGCCGCGAGATCGACCGTCGACCAGCCCCCCCCCAGCGCGCGCACCAGCACCACCGAGGCATCGAACTGCCGGCCCAGCACCGACAGCGCGGCCTGCTCGGCGGACAGCAGCGAGGTCTGCGCAGTCACCACGTTGCTGAAGCCGACCAGCCCGGCCTTGTACTGGTTGAGCGTGATCTGCAGCGTCTGCCGCGCCAGTTCGACCGCGCGTGCCTGTGCCGCTGCCTCGTCGGCGAGCACGCGCAGCGCGACCAGGTTGTCCTCCACTTCCACCAGAGCGGCCAGCACCGCCTGCCGGTACTGCGCCACGCGCTGGTCGTAGATCGCGGCATTCTGTTCGATCACCGCGCTGCGCCGGCCAACATCGAACAGGGTGAGCGCGAACGATGGTCCGAGCGACCAGTAGCGCGCCGGTGCGGTGATCCAGGTCGAGAGGTC
>JAIENF010000511.1 GCA_019751575.1 Burkholderiales bacterium | reverse complement strand
AATTCACCCGCATGAATATCAACGATATCTCCCGCGTATGCTTTGAGGTGGGCTTCGAGATCTGCCGCGAGCTGTGGCCGCAGGTCACGCCGGAAGAGAACCCGATCGACTACGTGACCAACGGCGTGCACGTGCCGACCTTCCTCGCCGAGCAGTGGATGGAGATCTTCGAGCGCTACCTGGGGCCTGACTGGCTCGCGCGCCAGCGCGACGCCGAGTTCTGGAAGCGCATCGACGACATCCCGGACCACCTGTTCTGGAGCGTGCGGCAGACCCTGAAGTCGCGCATGCTGCACCTGGTGAACCATGTCACGCGCGTGCAGCACCTGCGCAACAACGGTTCCGAGGCGCACCTCGACCGGCTGCTCAAGTACGCCGATCCGGACAATCCGAACGTGCTGACCATCGGCTTCGCGCGCCGTTTCGCGACCTACAAGCGCGCGACGATGATGTTCGAGGACCTCGATTTCCTGCGCGACCTGATCTCGGACGCGAAGCGGCCGGTGCTGTTCGTGTACGCCGGCAAGGCCCATCCGGCCGACCTGCCCGGGCAGGCCCTGATCCGCAGGCTGCACGAGATCTCGCGGCTGCCCGGCTTCGAGGGGCGGCTGCTGCTGCTCGAAGGCTACGACCTGCGCATCGCGCGGCGCATCGTGTCCGGCGTCGATGTGTGGCTGAACAACCCGGTGTATCCGCTGGAGGCCAGCGGCACCTCGGGCATGAAGGCGGCGATGAACGGCGTG
Organism: Burkholderiales bacterium; assembly: GCA_019751575.1. Lineage (GTDB taxonomy): Bacteria > Pseudomonadota > Gammaproteobacteria > Burkholderiales > CAIKXV01 > CAIKXV01. The sequence goes on along the minus strand of JAIENF010000511.1, from coordinate 1,881 downwards.
CTCAACCTGTCGGTGCTCGACGGCTGGTGGGGCGAGGGTTACGACGGCCAGAACGGCTGGGGCATCAAGCCGGCTTCGCAGCATCTCGACGATGCACGGCGCACGCGCGAGGAGTGCCAGACCCTGTACGAGCTGCTGCAGGACCAGGTGATCCCGATGTACTACGACCGCGGCCCGTCGGGCTTCTCGCCGCGCTGGGTGCGCATGGCCAAGCGTTCGATCGCGACGCTGCTGCCGCGTTTCAACACCTCGCGCATGGTCGGGCAGTACCTGCAGAAGTTCTACCATCCGGCCAGCCTGCAGTGGCGGCGCTACAGCGAAGGCGGCTTCGCCCGCGCGCAGGAAGTGGCCGGGTGGAAGTCCAGGGTGCGGGCGGCCTGGCCGGCCGTGACGGCGCGCCGGCTGGACCACCCGCGCAAGTCGATGCGCTTCGGCGAAGGCGTGCGCATCGACGTCGCGGTGAACCTCAACGGGCTCGCACCCGATGACGTGATCGTCGAACTGACGCTCGCCCGCCAGACGCCCTACGAGAAGCTGCGGCAGCCGCAGCGGCTGTCTTTCGAGTCGACCGGGGAGCGCACCGAGCAGGGCGAGCACCGGTTCTCGCTGGCGCTGACGCCCGAGCTATGCGGCAGGCTCGAGTACCGCATACGGGTCTATCCCTGCCACGAGCTGCTCACCCATCCGTTCGAGCTGGGGATGATGACCTGGCTGTAGTGGCCGCCGTGCCCGTGCTCGTGCCACTGGCCGTGGTTGCGGTGGCGGCCACGGCGGCTGCCTCCCGGTACACGTCGAGGTAGGCAGCGGCGCTCGCCTGCCAGCCGAAGTCGCGCTGCATGCCTGCCTGCTGGATCGCCCGCCAGCGCGCACGGTCGCGCCATGCAGCGAGCGCACGCTCGACGGTTGCGGCGAAGCCGGCGGCCGTGTCCCCGGCCAGCACGAAGCCGGTCCCGGGCCGGCCGGCCGCCGGATCGTCGTCGATCACCGAGTCGGCCAGCCCGCCGGTGGCACGCACCAGCGGCGGCGCGCCGTAGCGCTGGCTGTACATCTGGTTGAGGCCGCAGGGCTCGAAGCGCGAGGGCATCAGGAAGGCGTCACAGCCGCCTTCGATGAGATGCGACAGGGGTTCGTCGAAGCCGTCGATGAAGCCGACCCGCCCGGGGTGGCGGTGCACGCAATCGGCCGCCCGCCGGGTGAGCAGCCGGTCCCCGGAGCCAAGCATGGCGAGCTGCAGCGGATGGCCGCGCGCGACCAGGCCGGGCCATGCATCCAGGATCAGGTCGATGCCCTTCTGTTCCGTGAAGCGGCTGACCACGCCCAGCAGCATCGCATCGTCGTCCGGTGCCAGGCCCAGTCGATGCTGAACTTCCCGTCGGTTGGCGGCGCGGGCGGGCAGTGTCCTGCCGTCGAAATTGGCGGCGAGATGCGGATCCGTGGCTGGATCCCATGCGTCGGTGTCGATGCCGTTCAGGATGCCGCGCAGCCGGTCGCGGCGCGTCGCGAGCAGTCCCTGGTAGCCGAAGCCCAGCGGCTCCTCCTGTATCTCGCGTGCGTAGGTCGGGCTGACCGTGGTGATGAAGTCGGCATAGTAGAGGCCCGACTTCAGGAACGACAGCCGTCCGTGGTATTCGAGTCCGTGGATGCTGAAGCTTTCGCGCGGCAGGCCGAGCCGTGGCAGCAGCGACGGATCGAAGGCGCCGCCGAAGGCGAGGTTGTGGATGGTGAACACGCTGGCGGCGGTCGGGGCTCCGGCGCCCGCCGTCCGCCGCCCGAATTCGAGGTAGGCCGGTGCCAGGCCGGTCTGCCAGTCGTTGCAGTGGAGGATGTCCGGACGCCACGCGATCGGCGACGCCGCGCTGCAGAGCAGGGCGGCGACCCGGG
>JAIENF010000444.1 GCA_019751575.1 Burkholderiales bacterium | reverse complement strand
GCACGATCGGGCGCGGGGTGTCCGCCGGGGAGAGCACGCCGAACCAGATCATCAGTTCGTAACCGGGCAGGCCCGCCGCTTCCGCGACGGTCGGCATGTCCGGCAACAGCGGCAGCCGGCTGCTGGATGTCACCGCCAGCGCGCGTGCCTTGCCCGACTTGATGTGCGGCATCGCCGTCGGCAGTGGCTCGATCAGCAACTGCACCTGGCCGCCGATGAGGTCGGCCATCGCGGCCGCACCGCCCTTGTACGGCACGTGAACCATGTCGATCCTGGCCATCGTCTTCAGCAGTTCGGTGCCCATGTGCTGGGACGTTCCGGCACCGGCGGAGGCGAAATTGAGCGCCCCCGGCTTCGCCCGTGCCAGCGCGATCAGTTCCTTCATCGACGTTGCTGCCACCGACGGGGTCACCAGCACCACGCTGGGCACCTCCGCCAGCGGGGCGATCGGCGCGAACGCCTTCACCGGATCGTAGGGCAGGTTGCGATAGAGGGCAGGGCTGACCGCGACGGTACTGGTCGCGCCGAACGCGAGCGTGTAGCCGTCCGGGTTGGCCCGGGCAGCGATGCCCAGGCCCAGGGTGCCGCCGGCACCGGCGCGATTGTCGATGACCACAGTCTGCTTCATCTGCTCGGACAGGCTGATGCCGATGATGCGGGCGATCAGGTCGTTGATGCCGCCCGGCGGGAACGGCACCACCAGCCGGATCGGCCGGTCGGGATAGGCCTGGCCTGCCGCAGGCTGTGCGACGGCAGCGACTGCGAACGCAGACAGGACCGCGCCCAGCCAGGCTCCGGCAACGGCACGCCGAGTACCTCGTGAAGGCAGGCGGCGCTGCGCCGATGCGTGAATGGATCCGTAGACGCGGCTGCCTGCTGCCATGTTCCTGCTCCCTGGGGTTGTCGGTGCACCCGGGCGGCGACGTCCGGCACCCGGACCGTCCGCACATGGTGCGGCGCGGAGCATGGCACACTTGGCGATCTTCGGCGAACCGGCGGGCGATCCAACCGCAGGGACACGCCCGACCGGAAAGGGGCATGACATGCGGGTGGCGATCATCGGGGCAGGCAGCATCGCGCGCATCGCGCTCGAACATACTCAGCGCGGCACGCTGGGTGACGTCGAGGTGGTCGCGCTGATGGGGCGCAGCATGAACTCGCGTGGCAGGGCGCTGGCCGAGGCGAACGGCTGTGCATTCGTCGCCGATCTCGATGCCCTGCTGGCAACGGCACCAGACGTCGTGGTCGAGGCCGCCGGCCACGAGGCGGTCCGGCTCCATGCAGAGGCGGTCCTCGCGCGGGGCCTGGCGCTGGTCGTGCTCTCGTGTGGCGCGCTCGCCGACGATGCGCTGCGTGGCCGTCTCGAGTCCACCGCGCGTGCGGCGGGCGGCCTGCTGTACGTGCCTTCCGGCGGCATCTGCGGACTCGACGGACTGAAGACGATGGCACTGGCCGGCGTCGACGAGGTGTCGATCGCGGTCACCAAGCCGCCGATCGCCTGGAAGGGCATCGCGTATGTCGAGAAGCTCGGCATCGACCTCACCGCGCTGCGCGAGGCGACCGTGCTCTACGACGGCCCGGTACGGGACGGTGCGGCGCACTTCCCGGCCAACGTGAACATCGCGGCCGGACTGGCGCTCGCCGGCATCGGCTTCGATCGAACCCGGCTCAAGGTCGTCGCGGACCCGGCGCTGACCCGCAACACGCACTTCATCGAGATCCGCGGCAAGGCCAGCGACATCTCGATCAGGCTCGCGAACGTGGCGGACCCGGACAATCCCAAGACCGCCTGGCTCGCGTGCTACAGCGCGTTGTGCGCGATCCGGGAAGCGAAGAGCAACGTCCGCTACGGCACCTGAGCATCCGGCTGCGCACCGCCTTCAGCCCCGGGCCGCGCGGCGCGGGCGGCGGGTCAGCCGTGCAGCCGGCTGTGGCTCGGCACCCGCGCCATCAGGTATTCCATCTGGTCGGCAAGGATGCGGCGGTTCTGCAGGATCATGTGCTCATGCCTGTTCGGCACATAGGGCAGGTAGAGCAGCGGCATGCGCGCGGCTTCCGGCGTGCGGTTGTCCTTCCGGCTGTTGCACGAGCGGCAGGCCGTGACGACGTTCATCCAGCGATCGTCGCCCCCGCGCGACAGCGGCACGATATGGTCGCGCGACAGTTCGCGCTCGCGCATGCGCCCACCACAGTAGGCGCAGACCTGGCGGTCGCGCACGAAGAGCGCGGCGTTGATCAGCGCGGGCTCGCGTTCGAAGGCCTTGGAGAAGACGCCGGAACCCTTGATCGCGATGATGCTGGCGGTCGACAGTTCGGAACGTTCGCCGGTCGTGCGCGAGAGGCCGCCGTGGAAGGTGCGCACGATGGTGCCGATCGACCACGCGACCTGGTGCTTCGCGTGGTAGGTGATCGCCTCTTCGACCAGGAGCCACCGGCGCGGCGTCCCCGCCGGATCGACCTCCAGGATCAGGGGTTCACCTCGGGAGCGACTACCGTAGGCTGTCATGGTTCCCGAACATTAGGAACGATGGGGGCCGATGTCAAGCCGCGCGCGCGCGACCGGGGCGAGGGCGGGCCCGGGGCCGGGGCCGCGCAGGTGGCGGAAGAGAGTGCGAGTCGAACG
>JAIENF010000170.1 GCA_019751575.1 Burkholderiales bacterium | reverse complement strand
CCCGCGGACCAGCCAGCGCCGACCGACGCGCCGATCCGGCTCGCGCATGTCGTGCTCAACACGCCGGATGTCCCGGGCGGCCAGGCCTTCCTCGAGCAGGCGCTCGGCTTCACGCTCGCGGACCGCACCCGCATCATGGCGTTCATGAATTGCGATTCCGACCATCACACGATCGCGATGGCCGAAGCGGACAACGCCGCACTCAACCACATCGCCTTCGTGGTGCCGAGCCTCGATGCCGTGATGCGCGGCGGCGGCCGGATGAAGGATGCAGGCCATGCGATCGAATGGGGCCCGGGACGCCACGGACCGGGCAACAACGCGTTCAACTACTTCATCGATCCGTTCGGCGTGGTCATCGAGTACACCGCCGAAGTGCAGCAGGTCGACGACGGGTATCGACCCGGCGGTCCGGCCGACTGGACATGGCCCCCCGGGCGCATAGACCACTGGGGCATCTCGGCGATGCCGACTGACCGTCTGAAGGACGCGCAGCGGCGCGTGCTGTTCGCTGCGTCCGCCTGATCCCGCCAGACGTCCCCAGCCAGAACCATCCCGAAGCCACTGCCCGAAAGAGCCGAGCCATGCCCGAACCGATTCCGCCGTCGCGCCCCTTCCACGCCACCGTGTCCCGCCGTGGCTTCATCGCGCTGGGTGCCGGGCTGGTCGCCGCGCCGCATGTACTCGCGCAGGGCGCCTATCCGCAACGGCCGGTGCGCATGATCGTGCCCAACGCGCCGGGCAGTTCGGTCGACACCATCGGCCGGGTGTACGGCGCGGAGCTCGGACGCATCCTCGGGCAGGCGGTGGTGCTGGACAACCGCGTGGGTGCCGCAGGCGCGATCGGCGTCGAGCTGGCGCGCCAGGCCGTCACCGACGGCTACACGATGCTGATCGGCTCCAGCAGCGCGATCGCGGTGGCACCGCTGCTGCAGACGGCGCTGAAGTACCAGCCGCTCGCCGACTTCGACTACGTGGCACTGGTCGCGCAGTTGCCCAACGTGCTGGTGTGCAACCCGTCGCTGCCGGTGAACAGCCTGCGGGAGCTGATCGCCTACACGGCAACAAAGGGCGGCAATTCGCGCATGGCATCGGCCGGCGTGGGGTCGTCCAGCCATCTTGCCGGGCTCGCGCTGCAGAGCGCCGGCAACTTCAAGTCGCTGCACGTGCCGTACAAGGGCGGCGCGCAGGGCGTCGCGTCGGTCGTGTCCGGCGAGACCGACTGGGTGCTGACGCCGGCGCCTGCGGCGATGGGCCTGGTGTCCTCGAAACGGCTGCGGCTGCTCGGCCACAGCATGCCGCCGACCGCGAAGCCGCTGGGCAGCACGCCGTCGCTCGGCAGCGAACTGCCCGGGTTCGAGTTCTCCGGCTGGATCGGGCTGATGGTGCCGCGCGGCGTCTCCGCATCCGTGCAGGGCGCGCTGGCGAAGGCCACCGACAGTGCATTGCAGAGCCCCGAAGTGCTGAAGGCCTTCGACAGCAACGGGGCCGTGCCTGGCACGCTGCGCGGTGAAGCCTTCCGCAAGTATGTCGCACGGGACATCGAAGTGAACCGGAAGGTAGTGGCCATGGGAGGGATCAAGGCCGAGTGACGGTGCCTGGTCCGCGCAGGCTTCCGCGCGACGGATGCCGATGCCGGCATCGGCGCCGGTACCGGCACCGATGCCCCGCCGATCGCCCGCAGGTCAGGACGCCAGCGTCGCGCCACTCCTCCCCAGTTCCGCAGCGCGCCCGCCCACCAGCTTGTCGAACGTGCTCTCCGGGTTGATCAGCCCGCGCTCGACCATGAAGTCGTAGGTGCGCTGGAACTCGGCCGGCGAATAGAACTCCGGATGGTTGTAGCGCAGCCGCGGCAGGTGCAGGTCGGATGTCTCCAGCTTCACGATGTCGGCCGGCACCTCGGCGGTGAGGTGGTGCAGCCAGGGCCGGATGTCCTGGTTGATCTTGTCCACCGCGCGGATGTGCGCGCGGCGCAGGGCATCGAACAGTTCGGCGTCGACCGACGTGTCCGCCACTTCCAGCCCGTTGTAGAACGATTCGCAGATGATCTTGAAGCCGAGCTTCTCTGCAACCGAGATCCATGGCTCCATCACGGCGGCGGCCTGGATGCGGCCTTCCATCACCGCCTTGAAGCGCTGGTTGGGCACGCCGATGTGCACGGTCTTCACCTGGTCCTGCTTCATGAAGCCGGCGAGCATGCCGAGCGTGATGTAGTGCGAGCCGGCATGGTAGTTCACCGCGACCTCGACGTCGGCGAGGTCCTGCGGCACGTTGTACGGCGAATCGCCGCGCACGATGATCGCCTGGGTGGACACGGCCGCGCGCTTGGTGATCACCTTGACGCCGGCGCAGGTGTCCTGGGTGCGGCGCATCTGTCCCCATTCGCAGGCGTGGTAGACGGAGAACTCGCCCTTCTCGATGCCCTCGTGCCAGAGGAACGACTGGATGGCCGAGTGCTGCTTGATCGGCGCATCCGCGGCCGCGATCATGGCCTTGCGCTTCTCGGGCAGGATCAGTTCGACATCGACGCCTTCGTCGAGGAAATAGCCCTCTGCCTTGGCCACGATGTCGGGCAGCGAGAACACGGCATTGTTCAGTTCGATGCGGGTTTGCTTGAGCGGCG
>JAIENF010000129.1 GCA_019751575.1 Burkholderiales bacterium | reverse complement strand
CGGCAACGTGTTCGCCACGCTGCCGCTGGCCCGCGCCGGCAAGCTGCGCGGCATCGCCGTGACCAGTGCGCAGCGCATCGCCGGCGACACCAGCATCCCGACCATCGCGGAGTCGGGCGTACCCGGGTACGAGATCGTGCTCTGGCACGGGCTGCTCGGCCCGCGCGGTCTGCCGCGGCCGATCGTCGACCGGTTGAACGGCGAACTGAACCGGACGCTGAAATCGAAGGAGATGATCGATCGCCTCGAAGGCGATGGACTGTCCGCGGCCGGCGGCACGCCGGAGGCCTTCGGCGATCGCATCGCGAAGGACATCGAGCTCTATCGCAGGATCGTCGCCAAGGCGGGCATCAAGGCCTAGTGAGTGGACGGGCGAGCGTCCGGTGAGTTCCCGCCACGTGCATTGCCGGCGGTCGACGGCGAACGCACCGGCCATGGTGTCGGACACCCGGAGGATATCCATTGCAGGACCCGAACACGCTAGGTGCCGTCGAAGCCGCAGCCCTGATGGCCTCGGGCGCGCTGACGTCCGAACAGCTGGTGCTCGCCTGCCTCGAACGCATCCATGCACGCGATCCCGACGTGCTCGCCTGGGCATGCATCGATCCCGCACTCGCGCTGGGCGAGGCGCGCACGCGCGACCGTGAACGCAGCGAGGGCCATGTGCGGGGACCGCTGCACGGCCTGCCGGTCGGCGTGAAGGACATCATCGACACCGCCACGCTGCCGACCGAATACGGCACGCCCATCTACCGCGGCCATCGGCCCGCGGCCGACGCGGCCTGCGTGGTGGCTGCACGCGAACAGGGCGCGGTCGTGCTCGGCAAGACGGTCAGCACCGAGCTGGCCAACCGCCATCCTGCGATCACCCGGAACCCGCGAAACCTCGCGCACACGCCCGGTGGATCCTCCAGCGGATCGGCCGCCGCCGTGGCCGACTGCATGGTGCCGCTGGCGTTCGCGACCCAGACCGGTGGCTCGCTGGTTCGTCGGGCGGCCTACTGCGGCATTGCCGGCTACAAGCCGACCTACAATTCCATCAACGGGGCCGGCATCAAGCTGCTCGCGCCTTCGCTCGATACGGTGGGCGTCCATGCCCGCGACGTCCCCGATGCAGCCCTGTTCGGCGCGGCACTCATCGGCTTCGACATGCCCGACTTCGACCGTCCGATCGCGCCGCCGCGGATCGCGGTCTACCGGACCCCGCAATGGTCGCTGGCAGAGCCGTCGATGATGGCCGCCTTCGACGCCATGCCGGCACGCCTCCGGGCCGCAGGCGCGGTGGTGAGCGAACTCGAGCTGCCGGCCGCGATGGACGCGCTCATCGATGCATCGAACGTGGTCAACGACTACGAGACGCGGCGATCGCTCGCATTCGAACGCGTGCACCACCTGGACCGCCTGAGCCCGACGCTCGGCGACAAGCTTTCGCAGGCGGTGCGATGGACCCGTACCCGGTACCTGGACGCCCTGCGCACGGCCGATGAATGCCGCCGGATGCTCGAGGACGGCCTGCGCGGCTGCGACGTCCTGGTCACGCCGAGCGCCGAAGGCGAGGCTCCCCGAGGACTCGAGAACATTGGCAGGACCGCGTTCCACCAGATGTGGACCCTGCTGCATGTGCCATCGGTGGCGATCCCGGCATTCACCGGGCAGGCCGGCCTGCCGATGGGCGTGCAGGTGATCGCTGCACGCGGCGAGGACGTGCGTGCGCTGGAGGCCGCGCACTGGATCCAGCAGGTACTGCGCGCCTGACCGACGGGGGTGCGTGGGCGCCTGGCCTCCAGGCCCCGGGAACCCTCCGCATCCTCGGCGTCAGTTTTCCGGCTTGATCCCCGCCCGCTTCACCACCCTTCCAAACACCTCGAGGTCGGCGCGGATCTGCTTCGCATAGTCTTCGGGCGAGTTCGGCGCCACCGCCTCGAAACCCTGGGCTTCGAACCGCTGGCGGAAGTCGGGTGACTTCAATGCCGTGTTGACCTGGGCATTGAGCCTGGTCACCACGTCGCGCGGGAGGCCAGCCGGGCCGACGAGTCCGTAGCTGCCCTCGACCGGGTGCACCTTGAGGCCGGCCTCGATCAGGGTCGGCACGCCCTTCGCGCCCTCGGCACGCGCCGCGCCGGTGGCCGCGAGCATGCGCAGCCGGCCTGCCTTGACCGCGCCTTCGGACTGCGGCAGCGTGACGAAAGCGAGGTCGATCTCGCCGCCGAGCAGCGCCGCGAGCGCAGGCCCGATACCCTTGTAGGCCACGTGGACCATCTCGACCCCGGGCGTGGCACTCTGCACCGCCTCGGCGATCAGGTGCGAGATCGACCCCACGCCCGATGATCCGTAGTTCAGCCTTCCCTTGCGCTCGCGTGCAATCCGGATCAGGTCCTGCACGCTCTTCGCGGGCACCGACGGGTGGACCACCAGCACGTAGTGGGTGACCGCGACCGAGGCGATCGGCGTCACGTCCTTCAAGGGGTCGTAGCGCAGCTTCGGGTCGATCGCCGGCGACAGCGCGAGGCTGCCCAGGCTGCCGATGCCGAGCGTGTACCCGTCCGGCACGGCACGCACCATCGCCTCCATGCCGATCGAGCCGCCCGCCCCGCCACGGTTCTCGATCAGCACCGG
>JAIENF010000414.1 GCA_019751575.1 Burkholderiales bacterium | reverse complement strand
CTTCAGTTGTAATCATCAACTGACCGCCGGCTTCTTCACCCTCGATCATCAGGGGTTTCAGGCGCGCGCGCGCCGTTTCCGGGAGTTCCACTTTGTGTGTGGTGTTGAGGGCGCAGGCGGCCATCTGCACGCTGCCCGGGTCCACCTCCTGCCCGACCCTGGAACAGCTCGCGCACAGCGGCGTATCCGTGTCGCAATGGGATGGCGGGAACATGCCCAGCCCGGAGGAACTGCTCTACTCGTGGACCGATTCCCGGTCGGGATTTTCGGTGCTGGCGTTCGCGCTGGTGACGGCGGGGATGGCTTGGATGGTGGCGAGCGTCGTGGCAAGCGCAGGAGCATTCGGTACCATCAGTGCAGCTGGCTTGGGCACTTCAGTATCGCCCTTAAGTGCTGGAGCAATTTTCGGAGGCGCATACGCTGTAGGATCGACGGCGTTTGGGGGCGGAGGGCCGGTGACGTCAGCTCAACAAGGATTTCTAGGTTCTACTGGCTCCGGCTTCCTCGAGCGCCCGATTGCAGTTGATCCCCATGGGCAAGCTCTAGCGGCGTCAGTTGAGAGCCGCCACATTAGTGCACCGTTCGAAAGTGGGCTTCGAGGAGTCTCAGATCTGTACAGAGGGCAATGTTCGGAAGCGATGACCGTAGCCGAATGCCGCGTTATCGCGGCGAGTACGGGCGTATTTCCCCGTGCAGACGTATTTGTTCAAACAAACAATGTCTTGTCTGCGCGAGAGCGCTTTGACGCATGTCGACGGCAAGGACTAAAGGGACGCGAACTGCGTACCTGCGCCGCACTTTCAGGTCGATAAGCTATCAGTAGAAAAATTTCTGAAAATCGCGCCAATGATAGTTTTCGCACACTACCCCGGCAGCTGTGAGCGCTCGAGTAATTCCTCCCCCGGTCCAGCGGCAGTCGGTCCGCTCCCCGCGCGACGCAAGTCGCACATACTCGCCCGTACCGAGCTTCCTTAGCCGAACGACGACTATGTCGCCTTTTCCAATGCCCGCAGTTTTTGGTGCGAAAAGGCCTACACTGCGTACCCCGCCTGAGTAAGTATTCATCAGGACCAATGACACAAACTCGTGGGCGCTGGGGTCCGTGCACCACTGGTCCGAATAGCGATCGCAAGATCCTCGCGCCTCACGCGAGTTAAGCCTAACCTTGGTGATGTCAATACTCGGGGCGGCGTTGACTAATCCATACACGATCAGGCCATCGAGCTTCTCTTGCCCGTCAGGCTTCATCAGAGAAACGCAGCCCGAAAGCGCGAAGGACAGCGCACACACAGCCGCATGATTGCACCTGATCATCGTGTAGGTGTAGGCGTAGTTTGGAGGCTCAATCTTGACCTCAATCCCAGCGCAGTTAGTCTTCGGTTCGTGCCCGATTCACTGATGTGAAGATGTTTGTTCGCCGAGATTCTCCATCCCCCGCGTCCTCTCAAACGTCTCCTGCACCATCAGCGCGTCATAGCTCGCGCGGTGCCTCGGATCGCGGTTCTCTGCTAGCAGCACGCGCTTGGTTTCCGCCCACGCGGCCATCTGCTGTTCCGACAGGATCATCTCCAGCGAACTGAAGGTGAACTCGCAGCGCATCGACGCGGCGGCGTAGAGCCGGTCTAGCCAGGGCCGGTCGACCACCCATCCATCGCTGTAGGCGGTGCACCCGCGCAGCAGTTCGTTCAGGCGGCCGGCGACCTCGAACACCGGGCGGCCGTGGGCGAGCAGGGTCTCGCGCGAGATGCCATGCACCGTCTCGGCACCCGGGTCCCAGTGCGTCCACTCCGGCCGTGGCTGGATCAGCGAGCAGTACTTGCGCCCGTCGCCCATGACCACGCCGATCTCGATCGGGTAGCTGCCCGCACCGAAGCCTGAGGCTTCGATGTCGATGATGATCGGCGGGAGGCGAGGGGGCATGCGCGAACGATAGCGCGCCTCGCGTTGCGCGGGAAGGGGCTCCCCCGGTCTGGAGGTGCCCCTTGCGCGCAGTTACTTCAGTCTTCTACCGGGTGCGTTTCCGCGCGCCGCGCGAGGCGGCGATGCGCATGCGCAGGGCGTTCAGGCGGATGAAGCCGCCGGCGTCGGCCTGGTTGTAGGCGCCCTGGTCGTCCTCGAAGGTGGAGATCTTCATGTCGAACAGGGTGTCGGTCTTGGACTCGCGGCCGACGCAGATCACGGTGCCCTTGTACAGCTTGAGCTTCACCGTGCCGTTGACCGTCGCCTGCGAGGCGTCGATCAGCGTCTGCAGCAGCTTGCGCTCCGGGCTGAACCAGTAGCCGTTGTAGATCATCCGCGCGTAACGCGGCATCAGGTCGTCCTTCAGCGCGAGCACTTCACGGTCCATGGTGATCGATTCCATGGCCCGGTGCGCCTTGAGCATGATGGTGCCGCCGGGCGTCTCGTAGCAGCCGCGCGACTTCATGCCGACATAGCGGTTCTCGACGAGGTCGAGGCGGCCGATGCCGTGCTTGCCGCCGAGGCGGTTGAGTTCGATCAGCACCTTTGCCGGGGACATCTTCACGCCGTTCACCGACACGATGTCGCCACGCTGGTAGCCCAGTTCGATGTACTCGGGCTTGTTCGGTGCCTTCTCGGGCGATACGGTGAGCCGC
>JAIENF010000747.1 GCA_019751575.1 Burkholderiales bacterium | reverse complement strand
CGGCGGCCGGCTTGGGCTCGCGCATCATCGGCGACGGCGCGGTCACCGCTTCGTCCATCTTGACCGTCAGGTGGCGCAGCACGGCATCGTTGAACTTGAACGCATGCTCGAGTTCGTCCAGCGTGGCCTGGTCGCACTCGATGTTCATCAGCAGGTAGTGCGCCTTGTGCATCTTCTGGATCGGGAACGTCAGCTGGCGCCGGCCCCAGTCTTCCTTCCGATGGATGACGCCACCCTTGCTGGTGATCAGGGTGCTGTAGCGCTCGACCATGCCCGGGACCTGCTCACTCTGGTCCGGGTGGACGATGAATACGACTTCGTAATGTCGCATTGATTCTCCTTGTGGGCTGTGGGCCTCCCGGAATGCGACGCCGGTGAGGCAAGGATGTTTTCGGATGTGGGCGATGCCTTGCCTGGAACATGGACAGAAATTCCGGCAAGCCTTTGATTGTGCATGCTCCGGGGCATTTCCGCAAGCCGGCCACTTCAGGCGGATGGAGCCGGGGTCAGGTCTTGCCTTTTGCCCCGCCCTGGATCACGACGGCGCTCGGCGTCCGGCCACGGACGCAAAATAGTCTGCCGCCGCCGCTACATCGATCACGTCGGCGTACTTCTGGTGCATGTCGAACAGGTTCATCCAGTGCGAGGCCTGGGTGCGGTCGAAGCAGCATTCGCCGACCACGCCGACCCGGTAGCGATAGGTGACCGCATCGACCACCGCCGCGCGCACGCAACCACTGGTCGATTCACCACAGACGATCACCGAATCGGTACCGATCGCCCGCAGGTGGTGCAGCAGCGGCGTGCCGGCGAACACGCTCGCGCAGACCTTTTCGATCACCAGCTCGCCCGGCAGCGGTGCCACCTGAGGCACGAATTCGTTGGCGAGCGCGCGGATCTCCGGCGGCAGATGGTCGATCGCGCGATTGCGCCGATCACCCTTGTCGCCTCGGCGGAACCAGTCGCTCGGGAATCCGGCCAGCGCGCGCGCATGGATCACCGGCACGCCGTTGCTGCGCGCCGCGGCGATCAGCCCGACCATGCGGTCGACCGCCTCCCAGCCTTCCAGGCCGCAGCTCATCGGCCAGTCCTTGATCGATTCCATGATCGGCTTGCGCTCGTGTCCCAGTGCCGCATGGAACACATCGACCACCAGCAGCACCGGGCGCTCGCCGAAGCCGTCGTTCGCCTTCTTGCCCCACACTGCGAGGTGCTGCCTGTCCTGTTCCGTCAGGAACGCATCCCATCCTGCCATGCCGCTGATCCTCCGGGAAAAGTGCCCTGTTCGTGGGGGCTTCGTGTTCATGGGGTCAGGTCGCCCGCTGGCGCCGGCTCTCGAACAGGCAGATACCGGCCGCCACCGAGACATTCACGCTCTCCACCACCCCGAACATCGGGATGCGAACAAGCTCGTCGCAGCGCTCGCGGGTGAGCCGGCGCAGGCCCTCGCCTTCGGCGCCCATCACCCAGGCGAGGGGCCCGGTCAGTTTCGCGCCGAGCAGGTCGCCCTGGCCAGCCTCGTCGGCACCGATGCACCAGATGCCGCGCGCTTTCAGGGCGTCGATCGAGCGGGCGAGGTTGGTGACGGTCACGTACTGCACCGTCTCGGCCGCGCCGGATGCGACCTTTTCCACCGTGGCGGTGATGCCCACCGCGCGGTCCTTGGGCGCAATCACGGCATCGACGCCCATCGCGTCGGCCACGCGCAGGATCGCCCCGAGGTTGTGCGGGTCCTGCACGCCATCGAGCACGAGCAGCAGCGGCGACTCGGGCAGATCTTCGAGCAGGTCGTCGAAATGGACGCTGCGCCGGCTGTCGCCATCGATCCGCGCGACCACGCCCTGGTGTCGGGCCGAGCCGCCGGCCAGCGCATCCAGGCGCTGGGCGTCGACCGCCATGGCCCGGACCGATTTCTCCGCGGCCAGCGCCAGCAGGTCCCGGGTACGGCCGTCGGCGCGCCTGGCATCGACATAGAGTTCCCGGATGGACTGCGGCGCCGCGCGCAGCCGCGCGGTCACCGAGTGCAGCCCGAACAGCGTGCGAAGCGGCGCGCTCATCGCCGCTTCTTCCCGCCCTTCGGCCCGGCACCGGGCGGCGGTGCAGCCGCGGTCCTGCCCTCCCTCACCTCCTTGCCGGCCCGCGCGCCGCTGGCCGCCAGCGGCCCCCTGAGCTGCGTGCCGGGCGCGAGCACGAAGTCGATCTTGCTGGTGGACAGGTCGACCCGTACCACCTGCACGCCGATCCGGTCGCCGATGCGGTAGCGCTGTCCGGTGCGCTCGCCGAGCAGCTGGTGGCGCACGGCATCGAAATGGAAGTAATCCGTGCCGAGTTCAGAGATGTGCACCAGCCCGTCGACATGCAGGTCGTCCAGGGTGACGAACGCGCCGAACGAGGTCACGCCGCTGATCGTGCCGCTGAAGCTCTCGCCGACGCGATCGAGCATGTAGAAGCACTTCAGCCAGGACTCGACCTCGCGCGATGCGTCGTCGGCCCGTCGCTCGACCTGCGAGCAGTGCTGGCCGAGCTGCGTCCAGTCCATGCCGGTCGGCTTGTAGGTCTTCTTCAGCAGCACCGCCTTGATCGCGCGGTGCACCGACAGGTCG
>JAIENF010000568.1 GCA_019751575.1 Burkholderiales bacterium | reverse complement strand
GCTCGTGCTGCGCGCGGGGCGCATCGTGCCCAAGACGGACCTCGAGCGGCTGGTGCTCGGCTTCGACAGCGAGCTGGCGAGCAACGCGCTGGAGGTGCACGTGTCGTCGCTGCGGCGCAAGCTCGGCCGCGACCTGATCGAGACCGTGCGCGGACTCGGCTACTGCGTGGCGAAGCCGTCGTGAGCACCTGGCGCCGCTCGTCGTCGCCGTCGATCCGTTCGCGGCTCGCCTGGTCGCTGGTCGCCTGGGCCGTCGCCTGGGGGCTGGCCGTCGGCGCAGCGGTGTGGCTGGTCGCCAAGAACGAGGTCGAAGAGTTGCTCGACGACACGCTCAGGTCATCGGCGGAACTCTTCGCCGCCATCGTCGTGCAGGCACCGTCGTTCTCTGCAGAAGGCCAACCGACGCTCGTAACCAGCCCGTCTGCGATGCCGGCCGATCCGGATGCGGACGAACGGTTCGCGTGGCAGCTGGTCTCGCAGGACGGCACGCTGCTGATGCGTTCCACGGCAGCGCCGCCGATCCCATGGCATTCGACCGCGACCTCCGGCTTCACCCAGGATCCGCAGTGGCGCATCTACGGGATGGCACTCGCAGCGGAAGGCCGCATGCTTTATGCAGGCCAGACCATGGCCGAGCGGCACGAGGCCAGCCTGGAAGTGGCGCTGAGTGCAGCGCTGGCCGCCCTGGCGGTCGGGCTGATCGGGCATGTATGGTTGCGCTCGCGGATCGGATCGGAGCTTCGGCCGTTGATCGCCCTGTCAGACCGCCTGGAGCGTTTCACCCTCGACGATCCCGATGCGGGACTCGATGGCCTCGCCCCGGGCCGCGCCGAACGCGCGGAACTGCAACCGATCCACGATGCGCTCGAAACGCTGGCCGGACGACTGGCTGCCCGGATTGCCAGCGAACGGGCGTTCGCACAGCACGCGGCCCATGCGTTGCGCACGCCGCTCGCCGGCATCGATGCCCAGCTCGCGGTCGCGCTGCGCGAATCTCCACCGGGACTGGCGGACCGCCTGCAACGGGTCCGCGACGCAGGCCGCCGGCTGCAGGGGGTGGTTTCAGCGCTGCTTGGCCTGTTCCGGGCGGGAGTGCAGCCGAACCGCTCCAGCGTGGATGTACAGCAACTCGTCGCACACCTCCCAGCGGCAGGCCTCGACATCCGGGTCTCGGGCGCTGCCTGCATCGATGGCGATGCCGACCTGGTCGCAGCGGCACTCGTGAACCTGCTCGACAACGCGCAGCGGCACGGAGCCTCGACGCTGTGGCTCGAGGTCGCAGGTCCGCGCCTGCTGCGCCTGTGCGACGACGGTCCCGGCATCGACGCGCGGCGCCGCGCAGCCCTGCAGCAATCGATCGACGACGGCACCTATCGGGGAATGAGCGGCCTCGGGCTGATGCTGTGCGACCGGGTCGCGCGCGCACATGGTGGACATCTGCGGTTGCTCGAAGCCGCGGCCGGATTCGCGCTGGAGATCGACCTTGGCGACCGGAGCGATGGCAACCCGACCGGTGCCGACGCGGTCCACGCCACCGTGGCCACCGCGCCCGATCAGCCCCAGGGCCCGGGGAAGGCCTCGCCCATGTAGACGTCCGGCGTGGCCTCCACCGTGTCGGGCCACGCATCCAGCGCAGGCATGGGCTGCACCCTGCCCGGCCCACTGCGTCCGTCGCGCCCGACCTGCTCCATCGAGAAGTAGAGCTGGACGCCATGCCCGGCCGGATCGATGGCGGTGGCGAACCACTCGATCCCCGGGCTCAACGCGGGCGGCAGGTCGACGAAGCGGCAGCCCCGGTCCTGCAGCCAGGCGATCGCGGCCTTCAGCTGCCGATAGGTGGCGACCTGGATGCCGAAGCTCAGCACCGTGGAGGGCCCCGCCCACGGCAGCGCCCCGCGCAGGGCAGCCGGATACAGCGCCAGCGAGTGGTGTTCGGTATTGCAGCGCAGGAACAGGCAGCGATGGCCCTTCCAGTCCACCGTGTCGCTGACGATGAAGCCGAGCCGGTCGACATAGAACGCGGCCATCGCGTCGAGGTCGTCGCAGAACAGGCGCAGCGGTCCGTGCCGCACGACCTTGAACGGCCGCGACAGCAGCACGCCGTCCACGTCGTGGATCGCCGGCAGCGTCTCGGGATGCCGATGCCCGGAAGACGGGTCGATGCCCTGCGCGAGCAGGCGTTCCACTTCCGTGAGCTCGCCGACCTGCGGCAGGCCCGGCCGCTGGCGGAAGCCGCGTTCGTGCATCGCGCGCGGCTTGGCGGTGCCGGCCCAGCCGATCTGCTCGATGCCGTAGTAGAGCTCGTTGCGGTGGCCCTCGGGGTCCATCGGATACACATGCCAGTTGGACCCGGGCATGTCGCGGCCGACGCGGTTGATCGCGATGCCATGGTCGGCGAAGTAGTCGATCGCATTCGACACCTCGGCCAGGCTGCCCACCTGCCAGGTCAGCTGGTTCAGGTCGACCTTGGCCGGCAGCACGTCGGCGCGGCCCAGTGCGTTGAACACGCGCCGGTTGAACAGCACGAACGAGTGATGGTCGGTGCCATGGCGAAGGAAGTACAGGTGTGTGTCGCCGAGCGCCTTCAGCTCATCG
>JAIENF010000688.1 GCA_019751575.1 Burkholderiales bacterium | reverse complement strand
GGTTTCGGCCGCCGCGCCGTAGTAGGGCACGCCCGCCTGCAGGCCATCGCCCATCTGCGTCGCCAGCCAGTTCGTCGTGCTGCCGCCCCAGCAGAAGCCGGTGACGCCGAGCTTGCCGCTGGACAGCGCGTGCGCCTTCAGGAACGTCGCGCTGTTCAGCATGTCGATGCGCAGCCTCGGCTGGTCGAGCTTCGCCTGCAGCGTCCGGCCGTCGTCGTCGTTCCCCGGGTAGCCGCCGGCCGGGAACAGGCCGTCGGGTGCCAGCGCCAGGAAACCGTCGACTGCCGCACGGCGCGCGACATCCTCGATGTAGGGGTTGAGTCCCCGGTTCTCGTGGATCACCAGCACCGCCGGGAACGGGCCCTTGCCGGCGGGCTGCACCAGGTAGCCGCGCATCTGCCCGGAGTTGCCGCCGGGGGACGGGTAGTTCACGTACTGGGCGCGCATGCGCGAATCGGTGAAGGAGATCGTCTGTGCCGCTGCATAGCGCGGCAGCAGCGCCTGGGCCATCGCCAGCCCGCCGACGGTCACCGCCGCGGCGCGCAGCAGGAACTCGCGCCGGTCCATGCGACCGTGGCAGTACTCGTCGTACAGGTCGAACACCCGCTGGTCGATCTCGACCTGGGTGAGGTCTCGGGGTTGCTCGAGCAGGGTACTGTCTGTCATGTGGACTCCTGGGGGTGGGCTGCGGACGGGGACCGCGTCATTCTGCCTTGGCCTTGGACTCGCGGACCACCCTTGCCCAGCGGGCGATCTCGGCAGCGAGGTACTTCGCGAAGAACTCGGGCGATTCGGCGATCGGGTCGGCACCCATCTGGGCGAGGCGATCGCGCACCTCCGGCCTCTGCACCGCCTTCACCGCGACATCGTTGAGCAGGGTGATCACGTCTCGTGGCGTGCCTGCCGGCGCCAGCACGCCGTACCAGGTCTCGGTCACGAAGCCGGGGATGCCGCCCTCCACCATCGTCGGCAGGTTCGGCAGCAGCGGCGAACGTTTCGCGCTGGTCACGCCCAGCGCGCGCACCCGTCCCGGGGCCATCAGCGGCTGCGCCGACGGAATGTTGTTGAACGCGAAGTCGACTTCGCCGCTGGCCAGTCCGGCCAGCGATGGCGCGCTGCCCTTGTACGGGACGTGGGTCATGTCGACGCCGATCATCACCTTCAGCATCTCGCCCGACAGGTGCTGCGAGCTGCCCACGCCCGAGGACGAGAAGTTCAGCCGGCCCGGATTCTTCCGGGCCACCGAGATGAACTCCTTCACCGACCTCGCGGGGAAGGAGGGATGCACCAGCAGCAGGTTCGGGCTGGTCGCGAACACGGCGATCGGCGCGAAATCCTTCACCGGGTCGTAGCTGAGCTTTGCGTACAGGCTGATGTTGATGCCGTGCGCCGCCGAACTGAGGAACAGGGTATAGCCGTCGGCGGGCTGGCGTGCGACGAACTCGGCAGCGACGTTCTGTGCCGCGCCGGGCCGGTTCTCGACCACCACCGGCTGGCCCAGTGCGCTGGAGATTTCCTGTGCCATGAGCCGGCCCATGATGTCGCTGCCGCCACCGGGGGCGTATCCGACGATCATCCGGATCGGCTTGACCGGAAACTTCTGCGCATGGACGGCGGGCGTGGAAGTCGCCAGCGCCGTTGCCGCTGCCAGCAGCAGGAAGGTCTGGGTGTGCATCGGTGTTCCTCCTGGGACATGTTTTTCTGTGGGACTCGCCATCAATCGTACACTGCGGAAGGCAGGCCGGCGCCTGTCGGCGGTTACACTTGTCCGCAGGAGGGCTAGCGCATGGAACTCGGATTCATCGGCCTGGGCCGGATGGGCGGCAACATGGTGGCCCGGCTGCTGTCCGGCCAGTCGGTCTCGGTGGTCGTGCACGATCGGGCCGAAGCGCCGATGGCTGCGCTGGTCTCCAGGGGCGCCCGCGCAGCCGGATCGCCGGCGCAACTGGTGTCGATGCTGTCCGGAAGCCCGCGGGTCGTCTGGCTGATGCTTCCGGCAGGCGAGGTCACCGAAGTGATCTACCGCGAGGTGCGCGAGCAGCTCGGCGAGGGCGACATCCTGATCGATGGCGCCAACTCGAACCATCGCGACACCTCGCGCCGGGCCGTGGAGTGCGCGGCGCGCGGCATCCGCCTGCTCGGCGTCGGCGTCAGCGGTGGCATCGTCGCCGCCGACAGCGGCTACCCGATGATGATCGGCGGCGATCCCTCGGCATATGAACACTGCCTGCCGGTGTTCGCCGGGCTCGGGCTCGACAAGGGGTATGCGCTGGTCGGCAGCGATCCCTCAGCCGGCCACTACGTGAAGATGGTGCACAACGCGATCGAGTACGGGATGATGCAGGCGATCGCGGAAGGGTTCGACCTGCTCCAGAACGGCTCGGTCGAGGGCCTGGACCTGCCGGGGATCGCCGGCATCTGGAACCACGGCACCATCGTCAGTTCGTTCCTGATGCAGATGACCGCCAACGCGCTCGCGCGCGATGCAGACCTGTCGGGTCTTGCGCCGTTCGTGGCCGACAGTGGCGAGGGCCGCTGGGCGGCGATCGAGGCGATGGAGCACGGCGTGCCGTTCGTCGCCAACACCTATGC